>CAYTVW010000149.1:0-4839 GCA_964441865.1 uncultured Acidimicrobiaceae bacterium | reverse complement strand
CCCTGGTGTCATCTCGGTGTATCCGACGTGAATCCGGACTGGTCTTAGCTGGTTTACGGGTCGATCTCTCATACGTGTCCCATTCTCCCAGGATCGGTCGCGGTTACAGAATCTGCCCGGGTGTGGCCAGAGTGACTGGTCTGTCGAATACGCGCTCCGCCTCTTCGATAGAGAGGACCGGATCGAGGTGCGGAGGGATGTGAGTGAGGACGAGTCTTTTCGCCTCCCGCTCCCGTGCGATAGCGGCCGCCCGTGCAGCGGTGAGGTGATAGGGATACCCGCTGGTCTCGTCGCCGTCTTGGCGGGATGCCTCACAGATGAAGACGTCGGCTCCGGTGACAAGTTCCGGCCACGCTCCCTGGTCGCCGGTGTCTCCCGAATAGGCGATCGTCCGGTCCGCGGATTCAAACCTGACCACCAAGGCAGGAACCGAGTGATACGCATCGCCGAAAAGGATTTTCAGAGAGTTCACTTCGGCCATGTCTCCTCCCGCCACCCGCCGAAAGTCAAACAGATCAAAGAGCTGGTGGTCGTCTCCGGCTCCAAGGAACCCGGCAATCCGCTCAACGGCCGAGCCTGTCGTGAACACCGGGATTCTTCCCAATTCTTTCGGACCGTAAGCCAACCTGTGGTAGAGAGCGAAGAAATCGGCGCTGTGGTCTGGGTGTTCATGCGTAATCACTACTGCATCAAGTTTCGCCACCGAAAATCCTCGGCACAGACTCTCGAAGGTCCCGAATCCGGCATCGACCCATATCACCGTTCCGCTGTCTTCGACCACGAGACTAGAAGACGGCCTCCCAGGGACCATGTAGGTTCCGCTTGCTCCGAGAACACGAATGCGCATCCCTGCACCATAGATGGAACCCGGGAACCTCCGCTCCCTTCTCTGCGTCAGAGCACCGTCAACTTCGGTTTCCGACACAAGAGGGGAAAGAAATGAAACTCAACACTCTGATTGGGTGCGCCTTGATGCTCGCCGCGTGCTCGCCTGACGCTACGACAACGACCACGACTCCGGATCTGGACCAGGGAGACTCAACAATGCAATACCAAGTCTTCGACGAGTCTCTCGCTGGCGAACTGATCCAAGTTTCGGTTGGGGACATTTTTCTTGTCAGCGTCCGAGTCAACCCGACTACCGGTTATAGCTGGGAGCCGACTCATCCAGAGAATCTTGTTCTCCTTGACCGGGATTACCAGCAGGACCAGATTGGCGCTTCCGACGGGGACTCTCCACAGATGGTGGGTGTAGGCGGTCGAGAGCTTCTCAAGTTCGAGGTTGTCTCCGAGGGAGAGTTCACTCTTCTTATGGTCCATTCAAGACCGTGGGACGAGGATTCGGAGATTGACCGGTTTGAGTTGGCGTTCGCCACCGAAGACTGAACAACCTATCAAATCAGTTATTGCCTGGAACCGTCCTGAACCTTGCAGCGTCGAATTGTCAAAGGAGAAAGATATGAAACGATTACTGCTGTTGGTGTGTGTTCTGGCTCTCGGGGCGTGCAGCTCCGGCGAGGCTGAGCCTCTTGCGCTCACAGCTTTGGACGACGGCACCACTGTTGAAGCTTCAGTCGATGATGTGATCACAGTGACTCTGCAGTCGAACCCTTCCACTGGCTACTCCTGGAATCCGGAAGTCCCCGACAATCTCCAGCTTGTCCACCAAGACTATGAGCAAGCTTCCGATCTGGTCGGCGCTTCGGGTTTCGAGATCTTCGAATTTCGGGTCACCGCGGCTGGCGAAGGAACCCTCGCCATGACATATGGTCAGTCGTGGGATCCTGGCAGCACAGACGGAACCTTCGAGGTCACGTTCGTTACCTCCTGACCGATCCCCGGGAACCCCGATCCCCTTATAGTTCGGGTATGGACCTATCCGCCGCCCAAGAAGAGCAAAACCGGCTCTCGAAAGCGGCGGATCGTTTTTGCGGCCTTCGATTTCCCCGGAGCGTGCGACATTTCCGCCCATCGCCGACAGGATCAATCCCATTTCTGAGGTTTTCGGTCTCCGTTGCTTTGGGAGAAGCGTGATTCCCTACTTGGTCGCGGGGGCTGTTGTCACGATTATCGGGGCGGTGTTCTATCACTCGCTTGATCGAAATGTCGTTCGGCGAGCGATCCGCCGAGCCCATTACGTAGAGTCTTTCGAAGCCTTGGGAGGTCTCGGCGACTCCCCCTTCCGAGCAGCCAGAAGACTTGGGAACGACCCGGTGAATCTCACAATCATGGCGACTCAGATCAATATCTTCCGAAAACAGGCCGACCGACTGGCCGACTGGATGGAACACGACAATCCGACTCTGGCAGCCGTATACAGAAGGACAGTCGAAGAGGTGCGTGGAGAGGTCGTCCCGCTCCTCCAGGAGGCCTTCGAACCGTCGGAGCTTCTCGGACCAGCACGGACCGCCTCCGACCCGAGGTTTCGGCCGTCCGACCGTCTCCGTGCGATGGTGCGTTGCTGGAAAAGTACGACCCGATACGCCGCCATCCCGGGACCGTTGTTCCGAGTTCTCGCCTGGCTCCCATTCACCGCCCCTCACCGGCTGGTTGTTCTCCTCAACAGATCGACGTCATCCAGCGACTCGGCTGCGTCTAGGGATTGATTTCCCGCTAGTTCTTCGTCCGACGAACGACTACGACCTTTCGGGCGAGACGAGACTTGTTCTTGGTCGCTGCCAAGCTGGTTTCTAGGACTTGTAGGGCTTCAGCAGCGCTATCAGAGCTTCCCTGACAAGAGCGGCATTGTCGGCCTGGACCGGGCAGAGCGACCCTTCGAGGACCGCCGAGTCGAAGACTGCTTGGACTTCGACCGTCTTGGTCTTGCGTAACCTCAGCTCGACGGATTCGACCTGGTCGACCACCCACGTTGTGAGGTCTTCACCGGCTTCGAGGTGGTTGCAGAGCCTGACTCCCCGAACAAGGAGGTCTTCTCCGGCCGCGTCGGTCACCGCTTTTGTAGCATCCGATTCCCTATAGCCACCGGAAAGGAGGGCCGTTTTCACGGCGTCCAGGAACACTGTCATCGCAGCAAGGTTCACTGGTTCCATCACTACTTCGGTGGGGAGTGTCGCCATTCCGGGCTCGGCCATAACTCGTGCGACCATCGCCTGAATATCCGGGAGCTGTTGGGAAACCTTCGCCTGATGCGCAGGACAGAGAGAATCGTCCGCGACGACTGCGGTGAGTAACGCCTCTACCGCCACCGCTGCCGACCGAATCGTCCCTGCCGTCGTGTCTGAAGCGCCGTTGGAGAGCTTGGCAGCGGCGTACTCGAACGGTGTGGTCCCCACGTCGAACGACTGGCAGACTCGCGGCCCCTCTTCCTGCGCTGATTCCAGCCACAGGTCGATCAGCGCGGCCTCCTTTTCAGCGTCTAGGGGATACCCGTTCCTTTCGGAGACGGGCGCCAGCCCAGAGCTGAAAGCGGCTGAGAAAACCTCTAGTGGCGGGAGCGTGACCGGGGCAACCGTCGTCGTGGTCGTTTCCGTCGTAGATACTCCTTCTTCTGCTTCCCCACCGCCGCAAGCAGACACGACTACCAGCAGGCCCACCAGACAAATTCGAACTCTCATTGATCCTCTCCCAACACGAAAGACTCAACGCCCCTACGGGACGCAACCCATTTGGCTTGTCAAGCGCGGAGAGTCTCAAACAGATCCACCCCGGCTCGGCGCAGACCAGAATCTACCCGGCATTTTCGATTCCTGCTCAAAGCATGGAGAGCAGTTGGCCTCATCTTCGGTCCGATCGAGACCGGGTCCCTCGAACTAATTGCCCCAATCACAGAGAACTGGGGCTCGCAGCTCCCCGTATCCGGCTCGGCACTATCACACTTGGGGCCATCTCCTTTGGAAATTTCCCGCCCCTTCTTGCCGTCAGCGTCGCAATCCAGAGTGTAATTTCTTGAATACCGAAGAGGAGATTACGTGACTCGACTTCACTTGCTGAGTTGGTACACCCAGGGCAAGGACGGAGAACCTGAAGCCCGCCGTTTCTTGGAACGTTTGAGGGAGGGAATCAAAAACGGAATCGAGTTTCCTATCGCCGGCGCGTGCCAGCTCGGACTGGTGGAATCCACTAAGGATCCACACTGGGGAGTGGCAATCCAGGTAGATACCGGTGCCGAAGCCGATGACTCCGCCCATCAGTCCGAGGCTCTCTCGAAATGGTTCAAGGCGTGCGGAGCCGACACTAAAGGAACCGACCGATCCGACATGGCAACCACCAGGATGACCGTTGCCTCCACTCTCCAGTCGCGTTTCGGCGACCAATACCACGTCCGCGAGACCCTCGACACCACGAAGGTTTCTCAGGCCATCTCTGCCAATCCTGAAGGAGTCCCTTCGGTCGTTACTCCCCCCGTGACGCCTGAGCCTCAAACCGGAACGAGTCTGGCTGAGCCCGTTGCCACTGAGAACCCTCAAAAGCGCGGCCGGGCCGGAAAAGCTGGGTTGAGAACTCTTGGTCCAGTCTTCTGGGTGCTGTTTATTCCGGTTGTCGCTGCCGGGTCTTTCCTCGCCTATTTGGGTGTCGACGCCTTTTTCTCGTTCCTCAACAACCGAGAGTCCGCGCCGACCCCGACAACACTCATGGAGGAGGTCGACGGTCCCACGACCAGTACCTGGGCTGAACCGCCGTCGAGTACGACAACACTCCTATCGCTAGCCCAGGTTCCGCCAGAAATGGCCTGGGCAGTCGAGCGGACTTTCGAATACCCGATGCTCACCCATCTAGTGGACTTCTCCGGTGACGCGGCGAATTCCACACCCGTCGGGTGGAGAGCCACCGACACGGAGCCTATCGTCACGTCGGGCCACGCCTTGTCAGTCCGGGGCA
>CAYTVW010000148.1:0-4851 GCA_964441865.1 uncultured Acidimicrobiaceae bacterium | reverse complement strand
CGATATCGATCACTTTGGAAACCGGCGTATTCGGACGGTCGGCGAACTCATCCAGAACCAAGTGCGGGTCGGTTTGACTCGTCTGGAACGGGTGGTTCGCGAGCGCATGACAACCCAGGATCCCGAGGGGATCACTCCTCAGAGCCTCATCAACATCCGGCCGGTCACCGCTTCCATCAAAGAGTTCTTCGGGACCAGCCAGCTCAGCCAGTTCATGGATCAGCCGAATCCGTTGGCCGGGCTCACTCATCGCCGCCGACTGTCGGCGTTGGGGCCAGGTGGACTCTCCCGAGAGCGAGCGGGTTTCGAGGTTCGTGACGTTCACCCTTCCCACTATGGAAGGATGTGCCCGATCGAGACCCCTGAAGGTCCGAACATTGGTCTCATCGGTTCGCTCGCAACCTATGCGAGAGTCAACCGATTCGGGTTTATCGAGACTCCTTACCGCAAGGTCGAGAACGGTAGGGTCACAGAGAAGATCGAGTTTCTGACAGCGATGGATGAGGAGCTCTATGTCATCGCGCAGGCGAATGCTCCGCTTAAGCCCGACGGGACCTTCTCCAACGACCGCGTGTTGGTGAGGAAAGCAGGGGGCGACGTCGATACCGTTCCTCCGAACGAAGTTGATTTCATGGACGTCTCGCCGAAACAGCTTGTGTCTGTCTCGACTGCTCTGATCCCGTTCCTAGAACATGACGACGCTAACCGGGCGCTCATGGGTTCCAACATGCAGCGTCAGGCTGTGCCGCTTCTCAACGCGGAAGCTCCACTTGTCGGAACCGGTGTCGAGCGCCGAGCCGCTCAGGATTCCGGAGACATGGTCGTTACGCCAGTAGCAGGTGAAGTGGTGGAAGTCACTGGCGATCAGATTGTGGTGAAGGAATCTGGCGCCAACAAGAAACACAGTTTCAGCCTCGACAAGTTTGAACGATCCAACCAGGGGACCTGCATGAATCAGAAGCCCTTGGTCCGCGAAGGCGACAAGGTCGAGTCGGGCGATGTTCTCGCCGACGGCCCTTCCACTGATCGCGGGGAGCTCGCTCTTGGCCGGAACTTGATGGTGGCTTTCATGCCTTGGAACGGCCACAACTTTGAAGACGCCATCATCCTCTCGGAGAGGCTCGTGAAGGACGATATCCTCACTTCGATACATATCGAGGAACATGAGATCGACGCTCGCGACACCAAGCTCGGAGCCGAAGAGATCACCCGGGATATCCCGAATGTTGCCGACGAGATCCTCGCCGACCTCGACGAAGATGGGATTATCCGAATCGGCGCTGAAGTGGGGCCGGGAGACTATTTGGTCGGGAAGGTCACGCCGAAGGGCGAGACCGAACTTACGCCCGAGGAGCGGCTCCTCCGAGCGATCTTCGGTGAGAAAGCCCGCGAGGTTCGCGACACCTCCCTCAAAGTGCCTCACGGTGAACAGGGGAAGGTCATCGCCGTCAAGGTTTTCAAGCGTTCCGAAGGATTCGATCTTCCTCCAGGGGTGAACGAGTTGGTTCGGGTCTATGTTGCCCAACAGCGGAAGATCTCGGAAGGCGACAAGCTGGCCGGACGGCACGGCAACAAGGGAATCGTGGCGAAGATCCTCCCCGAGGAAGACATGCCTTTCCTAGAAGATGGTTCACCGGTCGACATCATTCTGTCCCCGTTGGGTGTTCCTTCCCGAATGAACCTCGGACAGGTCCTTGAAACCCATCTTGGTTGGGGAGCGGCCCAAGGATGGGACAAATTCGAGAGCGATAGCCCGGCCGCTAAAGGGGCGGGCCCGATGACTCGAGTGGCAACGCCAGTCTTCGACGGCGCACGCGAAGAAGAGATCATGAACGTGATCAAGAACGCCAAACCGAATCGCGATGGCTTCAAGCTGATCGGGGAAGACGGGAAGGCTCGGCTCTTCGACGGTCGAACTGGGGAGCCGTTCGACACTGGTGTCACCGTCGGATACATCTACATGTTGAAGCTGGTCCACCTGGTTGACGACAAGATCCATGCTCGTTCGACGGGTCCTTACTCCATGATCACCCAACAGCCTCTTGGCGGGAAAGCCCAGTTTGGTGGTCAACGTTTCGGAGAGATGGAGGTGTGGGCTCTCGAAGCCTACGGAGCGGCTTATGCCTTGCAGGAGTTGCTGACCATCAAATCCGACGACGTCCAGGGGCGTGTGAAGGTTTATGAAGCGATTGTGAAGGGCGACAACATCCCCGAGCCCGGGATTCCCGAATCGTTCCGTGTCTTGCTCAAAGAGATGCAGAGCCTGTGTCTCAACGTTGAGTTGTTGGCAGCGGGTGAAGAGGTTGAGTTGCGTGAGCTTGAAGAGGAGATGTTCCGTCCGAGTGAATCATTGGGTATCGATCTGTCTCGGCCCGAGCGGCCCGAGTCGGGTGTTTGAGTGAGCGAGGAGCCACATGGCAAATCAGGTGTTTGACGAACTCAAGATCGGCCTCGCGTCGAGTGACCAGATCCGTGCATGGTCTTTCGGTGAGGTCAAGAAGCCGGAGACAATCAACTACCGAACTCTCAAGCCGGAGAAAGAGGGTCTTTTTGACGAAAGAATCTTCGGACCTCAGCGGGACTGGGAGTGCTACTGCGGGAAATACAAGAGGATTCGTTACAAGGGGATTATCTGCGAGCGTTGTGGCGTAGAGGTCACGCGTTCGAAGGTCCGGCGTGAGAGGATGGGCCATATCGAGCTGGCCGCTCCAGTGACTCATATCTGGTTCTTCAAGGGTGTGCCGAGTCGGCTGGGTTATCTCCTCGACCTTTCCCCGAAAGAGTTGGAGAAGGTGATTTACTTTGCCGCCTACATCATCACCTCGGTCGATGAGGAGAGGCGTGCTCAGGACCTTTTCGAACTCGAAGAGAACATGCGAGCCGAGCATCAGGTCATCACCGACGATTTCGAGTCCTGGAAGGCTATTCGCCTTGAGGCTCTCGAAGACGAACTTGCCCGTATGGAAGAAGCCGGAGCTAAGTCGCAAGAAGTCTCTGCTCGGCGACGCGAAGTCGACAAAGAGATTCGGGATCGCGAAGAGCGAGCCCGTCGAGAGATCGAGCTAGTCCAAGAAGCCTTTGAGACTTTCCGTGTCCTCAAAGAGCGCGAGCTCATCGAATCTGAGCAGCTCTGGCGAGAAATCTTCGAGCGGTATTCGATGTACTTCAACGGCGGCATGGGCGCTGAAGCGGTGAAGGATCTTCTGGCTCGTCTTGATCTCGACGCCGAAATGGAACGCCTCAATACGGAGCTCGCCTCCAACTCCGCTCAGAAGCGGCAGCGAGCGACGCAGCGTATGAAAGTTGTCAAGCCGTTCTGGGAGGGGAAAAACCATCCGACCGACTTGATCCTCGAAACCGTCCCGGTTATCCCCCCGGATCTCCGTCCGATGGTTCAGCTCGACGGTGGGCGGTTCGCCACTTCCGACCTCAATGATCTCTACCGAAGAGTGATCAACCGCAATAACCGGCTCAAGAGGCTCCTCGATTTGGGCGCTCCAGAAATCATCGTGAACAACGAGAAAAGGATGCTTCAAGAAGCCGTCGATGCTCTCTTCGACAACGGCCGGCGCGGTCGTGCGGTGACTGGTCCCGGAAACCGGGCGCTGAAGTCGCTCTCCGACATGCTGAAGGGGAAGCAGGGACGGTTCCGTCAGAACCTTCTCGGTAAGCGCGTCGACTATTCGGGGCGTTCCGTGATCGTTGTCGGTCCGCAGCTCAAACTGAGCCAGTGCGGTCTGCCCAAGATCATGGCCCTGGAACTCTTCAAGCCGTTTGTGATGAAGAGACTGGTGGATCTGGGCCTAGCCCAGAACATCAAGTCGGCCAAGCGGATGGTCGAGCGCCAGCGCCCACAGGTGTGGGACGTCCTCGGGGAAGTGATCCAGGAGCATCCGGTGCTTCTGAACCGTGCTCCCACCCTTCACCGTCTGGGCATCCAGGCATTCGAACCGGTTTTGGTCGAGGGAAAAGCCATCCAGATTCATCCTCTCGTTTGCGAGGCGTTCAACGCTGACTTTGACGGTGACCAGATGGCCGTCCATCTTCCGCTCTCAGCCGAAGCTCAGGCCGAAGCTCGGGTCCTGATGCTTTCCACCAACAATGTCTTGCGTCCGGCTTCTGGTCGTCCGATCGTTACTCCTTCGCAGGATATGGTGATCGGGATGTATTACCTATCCGAGATCGTCGAGGATGCTCGAGGTGCCGGACGGTCTTTCTCGTGTATCGACGAAGCGATGATGGCGTATGACGTCGGTGAGGTCTCTTTGCACGCTCCTATCAAGCTCCGGGTTGGATCGCTTGCCGGCGATCCCGCCAGGCATGCGGAGCTCAAGGATGCTCTCGGGAAACTGATCACGCCTGAGCCGGTCGACGGTTCAAAGCTCTTCGAGACGACATTGGGCCGGGCTCTTGCCAACACAGCACTACCCGAATCATTCCCGTATATGAACGCGGTAGTGGTCAAGTCGGACATAGGCCGAATCATCGAGTTGGTCATCGAGCACTACTCGCGAACTGAGGTCGCGGAGACTCTCGACGCAATCAAGAGCTTGGGATTCCGGTTCGCGACGAAAGCTGGGTTGACGATTGCCCTCTCCGACGTGAAGACACCCGCCAACAAAGCGGAGATTCTCACCGAATACGAGGAACGGGCCGAGAAGGTTCAGAGCCTCTATCAGAAGGGTGTCGTCACCGATGACGAACGTCGCCAGGAGCTGATCGAGATCTGGACTGAGGCGACAGACCGTGTGAAAGACGCCATGGAGGCGAACATGAAGACCGAGAAGTTCAACTCGGTTGACATGATGATCGGTTCGGTCGATCTGAGCAGTCCGGAGGGGCACAGGAACA
>CAYTVW010000147.1:0-4852 GCA_964441865.1 uncultured Acidimicrobiaceae bacterium | reverse complement strand
GGTCGACGTCTCGCAGGAACTGATCATTACGGAAGAAGACTGCCAGACCGACAAGGGGATTCGGATCAGCGTCTTGGATGAGCGCGGTCAAGTGATTCGCAACCTGAGGTCCCGTCTTTATGGGGCGATTCTTGCCGAAGACGTGAAGGTAGACCGGAAGATGGTCACTACCCGCGAGGGCGAGAAGTTGAAGATTGGCGCCATGCTTGGTCCCAAAGAGCTCCTCGCGATCGAGGCGAACGCCAAGGATATCGGCTCCGTGCGAGTTCGATCTGCGCTTACGTGTGACGCCAAGCTGGGTGTTTGCCAAGCCTGTTACGGGTTGAGTCTCGCGACCGGGAAAATGGTTGAGATCGGAGAAGCTGTGGGGATCATGGCGGCTCAATCGATCGGTGAACCTGGAACTCAGCTCACCATGCGTACCTTCCACACCGGTGGAGTGGCCGGCGAGGACATCACTCACGGTTTGCCCCGCGTGGTTGAGCTCTTCGAGGCTCGGACTCCGAAGGGGAAGGCCGTTCTGACTGAGGTCGGCGGTCCGATAAGGATTGTTGACGATGAGGAAGGTCGCCGGATCGTCATCGATGCCAAAGAGGGAGAGGTTGCTTACCCGGTGAGCAGACGCGCTCGGCTCCGCGTCGCCGATGGTGACGTGGTCGAGGCGGGATCTCGTCTCACTGAGGGTCCGTTGGACCCGAAGGAGGTTCTTGAGATCCGTGGTGTCCGTGCTGCCCAGCAGTATCTGGTCGATCAGGTGCAGGAGGTGTACCGAAGCCAGGGTGTGGAGATTAACGACAAACACATCGAGTTGATTGTCCGCCAGATGCTTCGGCGAATCCGAGTCGTTTCTCCAAACGATTCAAACTTCCTCCCCGCCGAATTGGTGGATGACCAGAAGTTCAGGGACACCAACCGAGGACTTCTAGCCGAGGGTAAGAGGCCAGCGGAGGGTCGTCCGGAACTGATGGGTATTACGAAGGCGTCGTTGGCTACGGATTCGTGGCTGTCGGCTGCTTCGTTCCAGGAGACGACGCGGGTGCTGACCGATGCTTCGCTTAACGGGAAGTCCGACTACATGCGTGGCCTCAAAGAGAACGTGATCATCGGGAAACTGATTCCGGCTGGGACTGGTGCTGAGGCGTATCAGGACCTGCAACCGGAGCTTCCGGGTGCGACCACGGTCGCTTCGCTGGGCGGGTTCTTGTCGGATCGTCCGATGACGGTTGATTTGGACGACATTCTGCCTGAGAACCCGGCCGAGTGGCTGGCCTCGATTGGGGCTCAGAGATCGGCTGTTGTGGATGAATTGGCTGAGGCCGACGATTCGGCGGAGTGATCGTTAGGTCTAGTGTTTGATGAAGAGACCCGGCTTCGGTCGGGTCTCTTCTTGCGCCCTCGTTGTGTATGTGCTTCCAGATTCAATGGCGTACCGATTTTCGATGTTTCAATTGGGGACACACTCTGATCCGAGTGTCTGCCACGGGAATCTCGGGACAAGACAGCGAACTGATTCTCTGGAAGTCCCTCCCTTGTCGTTTTCGCGGGGCTGCTCCGGATACGATCTTTGCCATATTGGGGTGTGTAATCCATGCGGGGCATGGCTGCACTGGCCAAGAGGGTCCTCCCTATGATTAGGTGCGACGATTGGATCCCGGGTTTTGACTCGATCGCCATAGGAATCAGGTTTCTCTTTCTTAGCCAGAAGGAGGCCGTAGGAATGTTTCTCCAGGAGAAACCGCGACCAACAGGGTTCGGATTCAGGCGTAGATGGCGATAGGTGTGGTAGCTGACTCTGAAACACGATCAGCCGAATCGATACCCCACTGACCGAACAGTGGTGATCCAACCGGCTCGCTCTTCTCCCAACTTGGCTCTCAGGCGCCGAACATGAACGTCGACAGTGCGTGCTCCTCCGAAGTAGTCATATCCCCAGACTCTTGATAGGAGTTGTTCCCGGGACCACACCCGTTTCTGGCGCTCTAGCAAGAACCTGAGAAGCTCGTATTCCATGAAGGTGAGGTCAAGTGCCGAGTCTCCGAGTCTTGCCTGGTATGTCAGACGATTCAGTTCCAGGTCGTTGTATCGGATGATGCCTTCAGTCTGGTCTTCTCTCTGATGGCGGTTGACGCGAAGGCCGAGTTCGGCTGCGTTAGGTGGATGGGTTATGAAGTCGGTTACTCCGGCGGCCCGAGCGACCATCTGGAATTGGGCGGGGTCGGCGACCACAAGAATAGGTATCCCGGTTTCTTCAGCGATCGTGTCCGCGAGCCGAAGGCGTCGCATCGGCTCATCCCCGAGTTCGATGATGAGAGAGGACCAGTCCGCACTGGCGGATTGACTGACCTGGCCAAGATCTCCGACCGGAACGGGCTCTAAACCGGCGACGGCCATTGCCGTTGCCAGAGCTTCGGAACAATCCTTGGGGAAAACTGCCGGTCGCATCCGGCAGGTTTCCTCTTTGTCTGGTCGTGACTTCATCAGAGGATCGGGAGGTAAGACTCGAGTTCGAACCGGGAAACATGGCGCGTGTACGCCTCGCACTCTCGTCGCTTGTTCCTCAGGAACCAGTCGAAGAGGTGGTCCCCAAGGGCTCGTCTAGCCAATTCGGACTTTTCCATGGCGTCGAGAGCCTGGGAGAGAGTCTCTGGAAGTCTCCTGATCCCGGCTTGTGCTAACTCTTGCTGCGTCAATTCGAATACGTTGCCAGGAGCTTCGGGTGGGAGAGGGTATTCGTTCTCAATCCCTTCTAGGCCGGCTGCGAGCAACAAGGAGAGGGCTAGATAAGGGTTGGCAGCCGAATCGGGTGACCTGTATTCAACGCGGACTGCGCTTGCTTTGCCTCGTTTGGTGGTTGGGATTCGGACCAGAGCGGACTGGTTGTTGCGTCCCCAGGTGATGTAGATAGGGGCTTCGAACCCTCTGATCAGGCGCTTGTAGGAGTTGACCCATTGGTTGGTCACGGCGGTGATCTCGGATGCGTGGTGGAGAAGTCCGGCGATGAAGTGTTCACCGGTCTTGGACAATCCGGTTGGTGAGTCGTCGTTGTGGAAGGCGTTCTCGTCGTCATGGAATAGCGACATGTGGATGTGCATCGCCGACCCGTCGTAATCCTCTAGTGGTTTGGGCATGAAGGTCGCGTAGATACCCGATTCCAGGGCAATCTCCTTCACCACCAGCCGAAAGCTCATAATCGAATCGGCCATCGACAGGGCGTCCATGTAGCGGATGATTATCTCGTGCTGACTGGGAGCGACCTCGTGGTGGGAGTGCTCGATGGGTATTCCCATTTGTTCTAGGGCGTTGATGGTCTTGCGTCGGTATTCGACGGCAGCATCCAGAGCGGTTTGGTCGAAATAACCTCCTCGATCGAGAACCTTGGGTTCTGGACCCGAGTCGGCAAAATAGAAGAATTCGATTTCAGGTGTCACATTGAACGTGTAGCCAAGATCGGCTGCCCGCTCCAAGTTTCGTTTCAGGACCTGGCGGGGATCGCCCTCGAATGGCTCTCCCTCTAGGTTGGCGATGTCACAGAACATTCGAGCAACCTGCTCACTTCTGCGCCAGGGGAGTATCTGGAAAGTGGAGGCGTTCGGTATCGCCAGCATGTCGGCTTCCTGGAGTCGGGCGTAGCCGTCAATGGCCGAGCCGTCGAACACCAAGCCCTCATCGAAAGCGTGTTCCAGTTCTTGGGGACTGATGGACACGGACTTCAGGAACCCTTGTACGTCGGTGAACCAGAGGCGGATGAATCGGATTCCTCGTTCCTGGACCGTCCGTAATACGTAGTCGATTTCTCTGCGCATAAACAGAAGGAACGGTAATCGACTTGACGAGTCATCGGTCAGGATAAATGGAAGTGTCGACTGGAGTGGAGGCCGAAGGCCGTTTGAGAGAAGTGGACCTGACGGCGGAGCGCTTGAGGCCGACAGAGTCATAGTGAGCATAGAGAAGACCCGAGCTGGTCAGGGGGCTGAGGGTGTCAGCAGGATCCACCGCCAATGAGGTTATTGGGTCTCAACTTTGACGGATTTAACTCGCTCGAAACACTCCCGACAGATTTCGTTCAACTAGGCCCAGTACGTTCTTCGAGAACGTGCCCGACAGCGTCGGGAACGATCGAACGGAAGGATAGGGGTCGATATGGACAGTGGTAATACCGCTTGGATGCTGGTCGCGTCCGCCTTGGTGTTGTTCATGACACCGGGGTTGGCGCTGTTCTACGGCGGCATGGTGAGGACCAAGAACGTCCTCAACATGTTGATGATGAACTTGACGACGATTCCCATCGTGACTCTTGTGTGGGTTCTCGTTGGGTACTCATTGGCATTCGATGGCGACGCAGGTGGAATCATCGGAGGGTTTGGCTCGGTCGGACTCGGCGGGATCGAAGGCGATCTTCTGCTGTTCGTCACGTTCCAGATGATGTTTGCCATCATCACTCCCGCACTGATATCCGGGGCAGTCGCGGACCGGATGAAGTTCTCGGCCTGGGTTGCGTTCGTGATCCTCTGGTCCTTGCTGGTGTACCCGGCGGCGGCTCACTGGGCGTTCTCGGAACAGGGTTGGCTCTTTTCATTGGGAGCGCGCGACTTCGCTGGGGGCCTCGTCATTCACATCAACGCCGGTGCCGCTGCCTTTGCCCTGATCAAGGTCCTTGGGCCACGGAAAGGCTACCGAACCGACACGATGCGACCGCACTCTCTTCCCCTGACCCTGATCGGAACCGCGATTCTGTGGTTCGGCTGGTTTGGGTTCAACGCTGGATCAGCTTTGGCGGCCGATGGTCACGCTGTCCGCGCTCTGCTTTGCACCCAGATTGGAGCATCGATGGCGGCTCTGTCCTGGGTGTTAG
>CAYTVW010000146.1:0-4853 GCA_964441865.1 uncultured Acidimicrobiaceae bacterium | reverse complement strand
AACCGAGTCTAGGCGCCTCCTTCAACAGATATGCCTAGACCTGATAATCAGGAGTGTAGATGACTGCATCTATCCAATCGTATTCATTCACCGGAATACTCTGTTACCCGGAAGGGATAATTCACCGAGAGGGGTGTTCGAGTATCTCAATGCCACCCGGCACGACTCGCGATTTCGTAGCGGGACGACTGTGCCCCTTCTGTTTCCCCCATCCAGCGTCAATGCCTGGCACCAATCCGAATCCGGCGAGTCAACCTTTTAATGAAAAATTTCGCGTTGTCGTTTTGTACGGGTAGAACGCCCGGATTCTGTCACACCCCAGTGCCATAGTTGCACCTGGGTCAATCAATAGGAGGAACTATGCCCACTCTCGAATACAACGCTTTACGAGATGCAGTCGCCGGAGGCGCCGTCGCTTTTCGATCGATAACAAAGTTGCAGCCAGCAGGCGGACCAGGAGACAAGGTCTTCCCTGCTTCGTACGCCGTGGAGAACCGCGCAGAACATAAATACGCCGTTGAAGATCGAATCATCGGAGATCAAGTGACAACCACGGTTCTTCTTGACTCTGTAGCTTCCCAGGCAAACCGAGCAGAACTGGCACTTCTCGAAGGATGGGATCTAGGAGAACTGCGTTTCCCAGTCCCATTCGTCGATTTCACAGTCGATGAAGAAGTTGCAGACATCGGAAAACTCACCGTTCTAGAGGCACCACACCGGACCGCCGATGCGATCTTCAGAGATAGTCTTCTTGACGGCACACTTTTCAGGCTCACGGATGTGGGCAGAGCGATAACCGAAGCCAATCCCCGAAACGCAACAGCACTTTTCAAATACTCTCCCACTGCTTTGTTGTTTGGAATGTGGGACTCAACAGGCCCTAAAGGAGGACTCGGATCCAAGTTCCAACGCTCTTACGTCTCCGAGATCATCGGACTAGACGCACACATCGGGAAAAAGGTCGGAAGCAGAATCGATCCTCTGCAGATCGAGAAACTCTCCCCTGAAGACAAAGCCTATAACCATGCCGACCACACGCAGGTTTGGACTTTCGATCCTAAAGAAGCTGAGAAAGACAAGGGTGGCCCCAAGTTGGCTAGCCGCGGAAGCGAAAAAGGCGACGCAGGGCAGCCTTCGAAGATCAACCACGGGAATATTCCACCGACTATCGACACTCTTGCAGGAGGATCAACAATCTCGCAAGCGATCCAGACAACGGTGCTTTCGCTCGCCTCACTCCGCAGACTCAGTTTCGCCGGATATGATCGAGCAGCTCAAGACGCCGCGAGAACAGCTATAGCGGCTTTGGGTCTTGCCGCTGTCGCCTATCAACATGAAATCGACTACGACCTTCGCTCTCGTTGTCTCCTCGTGCCTGAGCACACGCCCAGACTTGAGCTCCTTCACCGCGATGGAAGCGCACCCGTGGCTTTTGAAATAGATCGGTCTTCCGCGGCAGCGATCCTCCAAAACGCGTCCGAAGCAGCCGCCAAAGCTGGAATCGGATGGGAAACGAGAGAAATCCGCCTTGTGCCAGCCCCGAAGCTCATTGAGCTGATCAAGCGGAGCCGCAAGGTCGCTGTGACCGAGGAACCGACGGAGTGACCCATGTTATCTGTAGAGATTGAATTCTTGACCGGTCGTTATTCAGCCACTGCTCATTTCGATCGGAAAGAATACGAATGGCCACCACACCCTGCACGGTTGTTTTCAGCGCTTGTCGCAACATGGGCTGATTCCGATCAACCGGACCCTTCAGAGAGGGCTGCACTCGAATGGCTTGAATCACTAGACCCGCCAACGATCTCCGCGGCAAGAGTGTTCCCGAGACGTTCGATGACTCACTTTGTTCCAGTTAACGATGCAGCAGTGATAGGTAAGAGCTGGTACGAACGAAAAGCTGCGCAGGTAGATGAATTGAATCAACAATTCGAATCAGCCTTGGAGGAATCCGCAGGAGAGGTGAACAGCAAGGTCACACGAATCCAGACCAAGCTTGAAAGAGCTCTAAATGTGGACGACCAGGTTGACTCGTTAGGTAACACCAATCCCAACGACGCAGCTCGACTTCTTCCGGATGGAAGAAACAAGCAGGAAAGGGTTTTCCCATCTGTGACTTTGGAGGACCCCCATGTGACTTTCACGTGGGAAACAGATGTTGACCCTAAGACGTCGGAAACACTTGACGGGATACTCGAACGTGTGACCAGACTCGGACACTCTTCATCTCTCGTTTCGTGTCGAGTGGTTTCTAATCACCCAAACCCGGCTTTCGTGCCAGGAAGAGGCGACCACCTCATAAGAACAGTTAGATCTGGCCAGCTCAGGACTCTGGAAAACCAGTATGCCCAGCACAAAGCCTGCCGACCGCGCTCCTTACCGTTTGAAGGTGTCTATTACGGGCCGCCTGGAACCGGGACTGATTCGGAACAGAAGCTGTCGCCAAACCTGGCAGGGAAATGGATCACTTTCGAGTTTCGTCTTAACTCTCGATGGTTTCCCGCAACGGAATCTGTCCTGATTGCGAGAACGATGCGCGAGGCGATTTTCCACTATGCAGACGACTTGCCCGAAGGTTTGACGGGCCACACGGAAAGCGGATCACCATCGCAGCACCCGCACGTCTCCTTCATCCCGCTTCCCTATGTCGGGTGGGAGCATGCTGATGGAAGGCTGATGGGCGTTGCTGTGATGATCCCCGATCAGTGTGATCCAAGGACCGAGATCAGCTTGCTGCGTGCGATCGGTAAATGGGAACAAGAGGCAAATACTCTTGTTCTCAAGCTCGGCCGAAAAGGAGTGGTCGAAATCGAGCGAAAGCCAGCCACTGCGATCACTTCTTTGAAACGCAAGTTCTGGGAAGGACCGGCGAGAAGCTGGACAACAGTCGCGCCGATCGCACTTCCTGCCCACCCCGGCGGCCTCTCAAATGGAACATCTCATTCTCGATCACGAGCTTGGGACCGCGCCACTCAGGGTGTGGCAGATTCGTGCGCTCACGTCGGGCTCCCAACTCCTACCGACGTAGCCCTATCCCTCAACCCCTTTGTCAAGGGATCACGCCGAGCGTCCGAATACCCGACTTTCAAACAGTCTGGAAGGAACGGCACAGAAGTAGCGAGGCAGCTTATACACGCCCAAATCGAATTCGACAGACCAATCACAGGACCGCTGCTCTTGGGATCTGGCCGTTACTTCGGTCTTGGGCTGATGAGACCTATTTCTAAGGAGAATTCCGATGAGTGAGCTAACAGCTTCTGATTTCTCAGCCTACTTCGAGAGTGTGCATGGGCATCCTCCCTTTCCCTGGCAGCAGCGCCTTACAGAAGAGGTGCTCACTACTGGGAAATGGCCCGAGGTGATTGACCTTCCCACCGGGGTCGGCAAGACGGCAACACTCGATACAGCAGTGTTCTGTCTGGCAGCAGACCCCTTTAGGTTCCCAAGACGAATCGTCTTTGTAATCGACCGTCGAATTGTCGTCGATCAGGTCTACGAGAGAGCTGAGACCATCAATGAAGCAATCCACCAGGCGTCAGTTCCAGTCCTAGGGAAAATGAACGAGCAACTATCTCAGCTCACAGACGGCAGGCCTCTAGGAGCAGTGTCTCTTCGTGGCGGCATTCCGATAGACCAAGAATGGGCGGAGAGACCAGACCAACCCTGGGTAATGGTCTCGACTGTCGACCAGTTCGGGTCAAGACTTCTGTTTCGCGGATATGGAGTGTCGGACCGAATGCGCCCGGTACACGCTGGTTTAGCCGGCAATGACTGTCTCGTGATTCTTGACGAAGTGCATCTAAGCCGCCCGTTTGCTGAAACATTGAACTCCATTACAAAGGTTCATACTGGTTTGCCTAGGAGATTCCAGGTAGTTCAGATGTCGGCAACTCCGGTCGGGTCGAATGAGCCACGATTTAGCCTGAAAGAATCGGATCTGGACGATTCGCCAGAACTAGCAAAACGTGTTTTAGCGGTAAAACACGCTGAGCTTGTGACCGTAGGGAAAACCCGTGAAGAAGCTTATGAAGCTATGCCCATTGCAGTCTCGAAGCTTCTGAAAAGCGATGTGCCTGAGCAGTTCCGAAGTGTTGGGGTCATCGTTAACCGAGTTCGTACGGCCAGAGAGGTATTCAACAAGCTCAAGGCCGAAGGGTATTCGGTCCATTTGATTACGGGTCGCATGCGGCCGCTCGACAGAGTGCATGCCCTCGAGTCAATCAAAACGTTGGTCGACCCAGAAAGGCCAACCGACCCGGTGGCTTCTAGAACAGTTGTCGTTGCTACCCAATCGATCGAAGTTGGAGCAGATTTCAGCTTCGACGCACTCATTACAGAATGCGCTCCAATCGACAGTCTGAAACAACGGTTCGGAAGGTTGGATCGCCGTGGTTTTGCCGTCGAACAACTCGGCCAACCGGCTAGAGCTTGGATCATTGGAATCAAAAGCGATATCGAATCCAAGAATCCCGACCCGATCTATGGTGAGGCTGCTCGCCGAACTTGGGAATTCTTGAAACAGTCTTTCGACGAGGACGTATTCGACGTCGGACCACGCTCTCCCAACCTCTTGAACCCTCCCCCAGAGACCATGAGTCCCAAGCGACAAGCCCCGCTGCTCCTGGCGACTCATCTCGAAGCCTGGGTCCAAACGAATCCCGAACCCCCAGCTCAACCACCGATCGGACCTTTCCTTCACGGAATGGACATCAAGCCGAATGCGGATGTTTCCATTGTGTGGCGGTGGGACGCTTCAAAAGAAGCCCTTTCACTCGTGCCGCCCCGGCCAACCGAACAACTGGATATCCCTATATCGGCGGCCAAGGCGTGGTTGGCAGGTTCGAAAGAAATCC
>CAYTVW010000145.1:0-4968 GCA_964441865.1 uncultured Acidimicrobiaceae bacterium | reverse complement strand
TCCGAGTTGAAGCTGGGGGACGTCTCGAAGACGCTGCCGCCGAAATCGCCAAACTTCCATCGGTGGAAGAAGCGACCGCAGGCGAGGGGTTTATTGACCTTTTGGCCACGGATGCTGGGATTGCTCTCCCAGCGGTGGTCGAAGTCTTGGGCCGTCGCGAATGCCTGGTGTCTTCGATTTCCCTCCAAGAGTCCGACCTTGAAGCAGTGTTTCTGCATCTCACTGGTAAGGCTTTGAGGGACTGATGATGCGCAAAACCTGGAGGATCGCGGCGAAGGATCTGAGACTTCGTGTCCGCGATAAGACGATCTTCATTGTGGGAGTGATAGCACCGCTGGTATTGGCCTTCATATTCAACGCAATATTCGGGGCAGCCTTCAGTGACGTTGGGAGTCAGATCACCTTTGATGTCGGTGTGGCATCCGAGGACCAGGGCGCTCTGAATCTGGCCTTTCGAGCGATGTTGGCAGAGATCGAGAAAGAGGGACTGTTCGAAGTCCGCGAGTATGCAGCCGAAGCAGCGGGTGCCCAAGCGGTCGAGGATGGTGACGTCGGTGCCGTATTCGTCATCCCCGAAGACTTCACGGTTGACGTGTTTGAGAACCGTGGAGCAGGATTGTCGATCTTGGGGGATGTCGACGCTCCATCCCTTGTGGGGATAACCAGCTCGATTGCGCGGAGGTTCGCCCTGACGATTGACTCGGCTCGATTGGCGTCGGGGCTGGCAGTCGCTGCCGGGGCGATTCCTGAGGAAGAGTATTCGGCGGCAGTGCAGGAAGCCGGACTCAACCCCCCGGGCCTCACTCTGGGGGAGATCGAGGCTGGGACCCGTCAGCTTGATTCGTCAACGTATTTCGTGGCTGGTCTTTCCGTGTATTTCGTGTTGTTCATAGCCGGATTGGCCATCACCTCGATGTTGGACGAGAGAGAAGACGGAACGATGCTGAGGCTCCTTGCTGCCCCGATTGGGAAGTCTTCGATAATCGCTGGGAAGGCTCTGGCGGCGTTGGTGATGTGCCTCATGTCTCTGGCGGTGTTGGTGGTGGCATCCAGTTATCTGATGGGAGCTGACTGGGGGAATTGGCTGGGGGTTTCCCTCTTGGTTATCGCAGTCTCAGTGACTTCGGTGGCCGTGATGTCGATGGTGGGAGGCCTCGCGAGGACTGCTGAGCAGGCCAATGCTCTTCAGGGTGTTATCGCCACGGTGATGGCGATGCTGGGAGGCACCTTTGTCCCGATCCCCGCCGATGGGCTGTTGCAGAAAGTCAGTCTCCTGACCCCGAATGCTTGGTTCATGAGAGGGCTCGGGGAAATGTCTGGAGGGGGGCTCGCTGACGCGATCCCCGCTATCGGAGCCCTTGTGTTGATGGGAGCGGTCTGCACTGTGGTCTCGCTGACCCTCGTGAGGAAGGTGGTGCACCTGTGAAGACTATTGCTATTACCAAGACGGCTCTCCTACGTTTCCTTCGAGACAGATCCAACATTTTCTTCGTGTTCATCATGCCGCTGGCGATGGTTCTCTTGATCGGAACCCAGTATTCGTCAGGGATGGTGTCGACGATTGGGGTCTACATCGAAGGTGATTCGGAGTTGGGATCACAGATCATCGAGAATCTGGAGGTGGCTTCAGAGTTTCGGGCAGTCTCTTCGGAGACTGGCGAAGAGAGGGTTACCCAGCTCTTCAAGTTGGAGGAGTTCGACGAGTTAGACGACCTGATCAGGGCGGTCGAGAAAGGTCACGCGGTTCTGGGAGTCTCGATTCCTTCCGGATTGGATGAGACAGTGCTTTCAGGTGAGACCGCTGAGATAGGGACCATCGTTCGGTCACTCGGCTATGGACCTCAGTATTTGGCGACTGTAGACGAAGCCGTATTTGCAGCTCAGAACGAGCTCCTTGCCATTCGATTCGCTGTCTCGAAGGGAGCCGACGAGTCGATCGCCCTTGAGCTGGTCCCAGAGTTGGTTTCCGGAATGAAAGAGATAAGCGTCGCCACCACTTCGCAAGGCGAATCGTTGTTCCCATCTTCGATGGGCCAGTTTGATCTGGGTTCTCATACGATGACAGTCCTTTGGATGTTCTTGTCGGGGCTTGAGGGGTCGGCCCGGATAATCCAGGCTCGTCGGTTGGGGGTGGCTCGGCGAATGCTTGGAACACCGACTTCGGTAGGGACGATTGTCACGGGAGAGGCCTTCGGTCGTCTTGCCATAGTGGTGTTTCAGGGTCTCTACATAATCATCGCGACTGCGCTGGTTTTTCAGGTCGATTGGGGAAACTGGCTGGGGACTGCTGCGGTGGTGGTGGTGTTCGGGCTGGTGGCGGCCGCATCGGCGATGCTCCTCGGCGGATTGTTCCGGAACGATGAGCAGGCGGGAGGGGTCTCGATTCTTCTCGCCATGGGTCTAGCTGCTCTGGGTGGGTGCATGATGCCCATCGAGTTCTTCCCTGCCGGTATGTTGAAGGTAGCGAAGCTCACTCCCCATTATTGGGCGAACGATTCGCTTGCCGAGCTGGTGAGGCACAACGGAACCATCGTCGACATACTCCCGAATCTTGGGATCCTGCTAGCCACCGCTGTGAGTATCGGCGTAGTGGCTACTTGGGCGATGCGGAGAGCACTGACTCGTTAGGGATGTCTTGAGGTCGGGGCGCCCTTTCGCATGGAAGAGAGTATCCCTATCTGTTCGGCAGCGAGACGCAGCTCGTTGATTTCATTAGCGAAGGCGTCTCTCTCGGGTCCGGAGGCGGTTAGGTCGAGGTTGCGGGCAAGGTTGAGTGCCGAAGCGAAAAGTGGTTTGGAGACTGCTTCCGGTGAGAGGAGCGTCCCCTCAGAACGGGCCTTCTTGCCCCGATCGAGGCAAGCCTTCACGAAGCTCTTCTCGTCGTCGTCGTATCCGTTTTCGGAGAGTTCATCGGCGACGATTTGGTAGGCCTCCAGGAACGGGAGGATTGCCCAATGTGCCTTCAACGGTTTATGAGTCTGGAGCATCGACTCGACTTGGTTGAGTTTCAGACGCCAGTCTTCGTCGATGTCAGCGAGTTCGTCTTCGATCTCGGTCTGGAAAGTATCTCGCTCTGAGAAGAAGAACTCGAATTTCAGAAGGTCGCGGAGACGCCAGACTGCGTCCCACACTCCCGCTGGGGTTCCACCCCCTACCAGGAGCGCGATTTCGGCAAACGCACCAGGGACGAAATAGTGGATGACCATGTTCCGGTAATAGGCGGCCTGGAGTGCTTGGTGTCCGTTGAGGGAGTAGAGCCCATGGTTGACTGACACGGATCCATGCGATACCAACTGGTTGAGGACATGGCGGGTTGCGGCGGGATCTTCTAAGGGGAGCGGTTCAGTGAGGGGCAGGTTCCGTTCTTCGACGAAACGGTCGATGTCGCTGGCGATGGCGGCCAGTTCGCTGGCAGTAGAGGTTTTCCCTCGTGCGGAGAGCAGGGCGATCGCTACCACCGAGGTGGGCGTGACCGGAGTGACTTTGCTGATTCGATACATCACCTCGAAAGCGAGTTTTTGCAGCTCGATGTCTTCTTCGGTGGTGGTCTTGTTGGAGAGTTCTTTCCTAACAGAGATTGGCTCAGCGAAGCGGATGTGGATATTCCCGTAGCGTCGGCGAAAAGACCTAACCGTGGAGAACAGCCAGGCGAACGACTCTTTTTCTTTGGTCCCTCCTTGAGATTCCGTGGCATAGGCGGCGACGTCTTGGATCTGGTCGTACGCGATAGAAGTGGGGATCAGGTACAGGTCGTCGGCCTTCCCGCGAAGCATGGAATCAACCGCCCATGAAAGCATCCCGAACCTCGGCGAAAGGAGCTTCCCGGATCGAGATCGCCCGCCTTCCATGTACCACTCAAGTGGGAAGCGCTTTTCGATCAGGTAGTCGAGGTAGGAGCGGAGGACGTGTTTATAGAGGGGGTTGTCTCTGAAAGAACGGCGGATGAAGAACGCTCCCGTCCGTCTGATCAGCGGCCCGATTGGGAAGAAATTCATGTTGATGCCGGCAGCAGTGTGATTGGGCGGAAGATCGTTTTCCCAGATGACATATTGGAGGGCGAGATGGTCGAGTTGAGAGCGGTGGGAGGGAAGGAAAGCTACGGGATGCTCCTGCCCGAGGAGAGCGATTCCATGAATCTGGTCGCGGTCGTAGAGGATCTCGTTGTATCCGCGGGTGTAGAGCCAATGGATAGCCACAGCGATGAGATCGATCAGGAAGGGGGAGTGCCCCGCTGCCATCTCTCGTAGGTAGTGGCGGGCCCGTGCGAAGGCCAGTTCAGCGGGGATCCCTGTTTCTCCGGCGATCCTGAGAACTCCATCTCGGAAATCGGCGTTGGCAAGGATGTCGTCGTGGATGAATCGGGGAACCTTGTACCGGTTCCCTCTGAGCTCCCTCTCGGCCTTGTCCAAGACACGGTGGGCTTGGCGGGTAGCAAAATCTTCGAGGGCGAGGACTTCTACGGAACCCTGATGAGCCTGGCGAATCTCGCCTACCGAGGCCCCGCTCCCGGAGATGATTCGAATTCGGTCGGGGTGTCGATTAAGGATGTATCTCTGGCGAAGGGCGTCGGGATCTCTAGGGTCACCTAGTTTGAGGAGGTCGATCCATTGGGCGGTTCGAGCTCCACCTCGTTCGGGAGCCAACCAGAGAACTCTGAGAGGGAAAAGATACGACTCTTGGTCATGGTGTAGCCGGACTGAGAGAGCGGGGTCTGTCCGCTGTCCAGGGAGGCGTCGTCGGGACGGGAGAACGTTCAAGACGGTGACGTTCGATTCGGCCGGACGGTTCCGGTCCACCCAGTCGGTTAGGAGCTGACGCTCCAAACGGGAGGCGGCGTCAAGAAGAACGATCACCGACCGGCCGATCCCCTCCTCCGGCCAGCCAGGTTCGTCTATGAAGAACGGCATCGATTCCGAGGACATTGACAGTGGATTGAACAACTGCTTGCGAGTAGAAGCGAACATCGAT
>CAYTVW010000144.1:0-4971 GCA_964441865.1 uncultured Acidimicrobiaceae bacterium | reverse complement strand
GATGAAAATGGGACTGCATTTCATGGGGCGGGTTCCTTTCAACGAGGCTGTGATCCACGGGCTGGTCCGGGATGCCGAAGGAAACAAGATGTCAAAGTCTCGCGGGAACACCATCGATCCGATCGATGTAGCTGAGCAATACGGGGCTGATCCGTTGAGGCTGGCTCTCATCCAGGCAGCAAATCCTGGGCAAGACGTTCCCATGGATATCGAATGGGTCATAGCGGCGAAACGGTTTGGCAACAAGCTGTGGAACGCTGTGAGATTTGTTCTCCGTTCGGTTGAACCTGGCACAGTCCCCGCAGACGGTGGGTATCCGGAAAACCCGGAACCGGTTGACCGGTGGATACTTGCCCGGTTAGGACAAGTCGCAAAACGGTTCGACAATCAGTGCGACGAGTATCGGTTCGCCGACGCATTCTCTCAGCTTTACGCCTTCACGTGGTCTGAAGTGTTCGACTGGTATTTAGAGATGTCGAAGACAATGCTCCGGGAAGGATCGTCCAGCACTGTGACGACGCTGGGAGTCGTGATTCGCGATCTCCTCAAGTTGTTCCATCCGGCTATCCCTTTCCTTACCGAAGAGCTGTGGCAAGAGGTGGTGGGGGATGGGCTTCTGGCGGGAGCAGACTGGCCAGTGATCCCTGAGTACGAAGCCCCGGACGGTATGGAAGAGATCCAAGAACTGATTGCTGCCGTGAGGCGATTCCGAGCAGATCAAGGGATCTCTCCGAAAGTCGAGATACAACTCAGACTCCTCGACGCCCATAAGGTTGTCGAGCCGTGGGCGGAATCGGTGTTGAAGGATCTCGCCAAAGTCGAGATCGAGCGGATCGAAGACCCGATTGGAACGGGACACACCAGGCTGGTTACCGGGAGGCTGGAAGGGTTCATTCCGCTAGCCGGGCTCATAGACGTCGACGCCGAAAGAGCCCGGATCGACAAGGCAATTGCCGAAGTCGAAGCTGATCTTGCTCGAGTGAAAGGGAAGCTCTCGAATCCCTCTTTCGTTGAGCGCGCCCCGGAAGCGGTGGTGGAGAAAGAACGCTCGAAAGAAGCCGAGATGGAGGCGTTGGTCACCAAGCTCAGGGACCAGCGGAGCGGACTCTGAAACACCGGCTCGCGTTTGTGGGGGAGTGGTTGTGAACTACCGGGAAGCGGTGGAGTATCTAAATCGTCACATTACCCATGGGATGCTCCCCGGCTTGGAACGGATCTCCGGCCTTGCGGATCTCATGGGGAATCCCCAGGATGGTTACCCGATAATCCATGTTGGCGGGACTAATGGGAAGACCTCAGTCTCGAGGATTGCCTCGATGCTTTGTGTCGCCCACGGTCTCACGACCGGGACGTTCACCTCGCCTCATCTGGAGGTGATCCAAGAGAGGCTGATGTTGAACGGGGTGGTGCCTTCGGAAGACGAGTTTGCCCAAGCAGTAGAAGACCTGGCCGCATTCGCGGAGATTTTCGAAGAGAGGACTTCGAAGGTCAGCTTCTTCGAGCTAACCGCTGCGCTTGCTTTCAGTTGGTTCGCCGATCAGACGGTGGAAGCCGCGGTGATCGAAGTTGGGCTTGGTGGTCGATGGGACGCGACCAACGCCGCTGACGGCGACGTTGCCGTGATCACTTCGATTGGGTTTGACCACATGAAGTATCTGGGAAACACCCTTGAAGAGATCGCGACCGAGAAACTCCAGATTCTCAAGCCTGAGTCGATTCTGGTCACCGGTTCAATCCCTGAGAGTCTCGATGGGCTAATAGAAGAAGAGGTGAATGCGAAGAAAGCCACCTGGTATCGCTATGGGAGAGACTTCAACGTGGGGGGTTCAGAGCGGGCGGTCGGTGGATGGCTGGTTGACATTGAAGGGGTTCACGGAGATTACCCCGAGGTTTTCCTTCCGATGCATGGACGCCACCAAACAGTGAACTTGGCGACTTCGGTTGTAGCCGTTGAATGCCTTATGGGCCGGTCTCTTGACCCGGCCGCAGTGGTAGAAGGGGTTGGCGTTGTCGAAAACCCTGGCCGGATGGAGATCCTGGAACCCGATCCAATGGTTCTGGTGGACGGCGCCCACAACTCGGAAGGTATCGCGACCCTGGTCTCGGCGCTCGAAGAGGAATACAGGAATACCCGGTGGGTGGTGGTTCTGGCGGCGATGGAAGACAAAGAGCTCGATGTGATGCTTGCCCCGCTTGCTCGAGTTGCGAAATCGGTAGTTGCGACGGCGGTGAAGTCTCCGAGGGCGTTCTCTGTGTCTGAGGTGGCTGAGGCCGCCCGCGAAAATGTGTGCGGCGATGTCTCTGAGGTTCCTTCGCCGACTGATGCCGTTGAAAAGGCAAAGAAGCTGGCAGGTCCGGGGGGAGGGGTATTGGTTACTGGTTCTCTTTACCTGGTCGGGACTGTTCGTGCTTACCTGGGTGGACGTTCGTATCAGCCCGGCGAACGTTGAGGGTTTTCTGACGGGTAATCTCCCCGGCCATGGCAGTTGAAAACACATTCGTGATGGTTAAGCCCGATGGGGTTCGGCGTGGTCTGGTCGGAGAAGTGATCTCTCGTCTCGAGAAGAAGGGTCTGCGCCTGGAAAAGATGAGAATGCTCACCATTGATGAGCCTCTAGCGAGAAGGCACTACGCAGAGCATGTCGAGAAGCCTTTCTTCCCGGATCTTTTGAGCTTCATTGTCAGCGGACCAGTGGTGGCTATGGAATGGTCGGGGCCGGACGCTGTTTTGGTGACCCGGATTCTTATGGGTCCGACCGATCCAGTGAAGGCGGCTCCCGGTACGATCCGAGGCGATCTGGCCACGGTGATGACCGAGAACATTGTTCACGGTTCGGATTCTGTAGAGAGCGCTACCAGGGAGTTGGGGATATTCTTCGGATGACAGTAGCCTTCTTTCTGAAACTCTCGGCGAGTGGGCCCAAGAACGTAAGCGCTCTCCGCGAGACCCTTTGAATGGAAATTCAGACCTCTAAACCGGTACACTGAATCCCGTTTCCCGTCCCGGAGTGATTTCTTGGCCGAAACGCTGTTTGCCTTTGCCGGCCAGGACCTGGCCATAGATCTTGGCACCGCCAATACGTTGGTGTTCGTGCGTGGGCAGGGCATTGTCCTAAACGAGCCTTCGGTCGTCGCGATGGACACTCGAACGGGTCGGGCGTTGGCAGTCGGATTCGAAGCGAAGAAGATGATCGGGCGGACGCCGTCCGAAATCCAGGCGATACGGCCTCTTCGCGACGGAGTGATCGCCGACTTCGATATCACCGAACGGATGCTCCGCTATTTCATCCAGAAGATTCATAAACGGAGGTGGGCGAGGCCTCGGATCGTGGTTTGTGTCCCCTCCGGCATCACTCCGGTCGAGCGGCGGGCGGTCGAAGAAGCCGCCTATCAGGCTGGTGCTCGTCGGGCCTATACGATTGAGGAGCCGATGGCGGCCGCGATCGGGTGTGGGCTCCCAATCGGAGAACCATCAGGGTCAATGGTGGTCGACATTGGCGGCGGCACCACCGAGGTAGCCGTGATCTCCATGGGAGGAATCGTTGTAGCTCGTTCAATCCGGGTGGGAGGCGACGAACTCGATGAAGCGATTATCGAATGGTGCAAGAAGGAACAGAATGTGTTGCTGGGGGAGAGGACCGCGGAACAGCTGAAGATGGCTATCGGTTCCGCCTGGCCAAGTCCCGACGAACCCGCGGCCGAAGTAAGAGGAAGAGACCTGGTCACCGGTCTTCCCAGGACCCTTCTTTTGACCAGCGCAGAGATGAGGGAAGCTATCGAAGAGCCTGTAGAGGCGATTATCGACGCTGTGAAATACACTCTTGACAAGACTCCGCCTGAGATGGCCGCCGACATCATCGAACGCGGAATATGGTTGACTGGGGGAGGCGCTCTTCTCCACGGCTTGGACCATCGTCTAGCCTCGGAGACCGGGATGCCGATTGTCACCGCTGCCAAGCCTCTGCAATCGGTGGCTCTAGGAAGCGGCAAATGTCTAGAAGAGTTCGAGGCGTTGAGCCATGTGCTTTATTCCTCAAACTCCAGAATCTGATCGGTCAAGACCTCAATCACTTGACCGGTCAATACCGGATTGAGAATCAATGACCAAGAGGACTTCAGATCGTCGTCTCCCCGTCTACATCACTTTGGTTGTGATCGGGTTCATGTTGATGACTTTCGACATTCGAAGTGAACGCGAGGGGGCTCTTTCTGTTGTCCGTTCAGGGATAGGGACGATTGTTGAGCCACTCCAAAAAGTCGTAGGAGTGATCGTGAATCCGGTAGCTGATTTCCTTGAGAACGTCGCCGATGTCAGGTCGTTGCGATCAGAAAACCAGGCTCTGCGCGCCCAAGTCGCTGCCTATCAGGCCAAACAGGCCGCCAATTCAGAGAACCTGGAGCGTCTTGCCCAACTCGAAATCTACTTCAACCTCGAACTTCCGGCTTTCAGCCTGTCTCGGACTGAGGCGAACGTAATTGGGCGGACCGACAGTTTCGACGGGAGCTTCAGAATCGACAGAGGAGAAGAAGCGGGAATCACCGCTGGGAACCCGGTCCTCGATCATAACGGTTTCCTGGTCGGGAGAGTCCTCGACTCGATGTATGGGCAGGCGACAATCGTCCCGATTGTCGGAGATATCGAAGCAATCACTGTCGCGACGTCAGGGATGGTTGGGACACTCAGCTCCGTGATCGGGACTGGGGATCTACTGGTCCTCGATGTGTTCGACAATGCGGAGGTGGTGATCGAGGGAGATCAGGTTGTCACGTCGCCGCTCTCTTATGCCTTCCCGCCTGGGATCCCAGTAGGCGAGATCGCAGCGACTGCCATTCCTAACGGGAAGACACTCACAGCCTATGTGAGGCCCTACGCGGACTTTTCGAGTCTCCGGATTGTGGCGGTGTTGGCTTGGCCAATCGACCCGGACACGGCGACCTCAGACGATTTGACAGTCCCGACTACTCAACCGC
>CAYTVW010000143.1:0-4976 GCA_964441865.1 uncultured Acidimicrobiaceae bacterium | reverse complement strand
AAAGGTCGCAAACCGGATCTCCTGAACTTCGACCTAGAAGACCTCATTGAACAAGGAGCCGACGTCCCCGCTGAAGAGGATTTCCCTGATTACTGGCAGCACGGAAACATCGAAATGCCGGTTCACTACAAATTCCGACCAGGAGTCGATTTCGACGGGGTCACTATCGATGTACCCGTCTGGGGTCTCGACCGGATCGATCCGGCTGTGTTCGAATGGCATGTTCCGGGGATGCGTCTTGAACTTGTGACGGCCTTGATCCGAACTCTCCCCAAGTCGATCCGCAAAGAGTTCGTCCCGATTCCTGAGACCGCAGCTGCTGTCCTGGAGCGGCTGGACTTCGGAGCCGGAGGGTTGCTGGAGAACCTGAGACGAATCCTCTCGCGAATGATCGGAGAAATGATCGCGTTGGGATCCTTCGACGTGGGGAGTCTTCCTCCGCATTTGAAGCCGACATTCCGGGTGGTCGACGAGGACGGGGCGGTCTTGGCGGAAGGTCCCGACTTGGCAGAGTTGCGGGCGGAGTTGCGTCACGAAAGTAGGAATTCTGACCTTCGTTTTGGCCACGAGATCGAGGGGAGTGGATACACCGAATGGGTTTTTGGCGAGCTCCCTCAGGAAGTCGAGATCAAGGGACCCGGACATTCAGTTTCTGCGTACCCCGCACTTGTTGACGAAGGAGAATCTGTGGGAATCCGAGTTCTGGCGACTCGGGAAGAACAAGCGGATGCGATGTGGAATGGGACCAGGCGACTTCTCATGCTCTCGCTCCCGGCTCCTTCGAAAATCCTCAAACCACTCTTAACCGAAGAAAGCCGATATCTGATAAATGTTGGCCCTTACGAGTCAAGCGTTGAATGGGTGGAAGATGTACTTGACTGTGCGTTAGGGAAAGTCCTTATAGAGAGTGAAGGGTTCGCTTGGGATGCCGTTGCTTTCGATGCACTCCGGAACCGGGTTCGGATTCTCCTCGATTCGGCCGCTTTGGAGATAGGGGAACAGTCTTTGGAGATTCTCGACTGGGTTGCCGCTGTCCAAGCCCGGTGGGTGAGGCTACCCGAGGCGTTTTCGGAAGCTGGAGAGGACATCAAGAGGCAGCTTTCTCGCCTTATCTACCCGAGGTTCTTGTCGGCGGTCGGACACGAAAGGCTCCCCGACCTGGTGAGATATCTGAAGGCTGTCGATCGGCGGCTAGAAAGAATGGTCACTGACATCGAGTGGGACCGGAAGCGGATGGCTCAGATCCGTCGGCTTGAGGACGAACACGACAGATTGCTTGCGTCGCTCCCGTGGTCGCAAGACTTGGTCGAGATTGGCTGGATGATTCAGGAGTTCAGGGTTTCCCTGTTCGCTCAACAGGTCGGAGTCAAAGGCCAGATATCTGAGAAACGTATCCGCAAGGCGATCGAGAAAGCCATATTGAACTGACCGGTGGCTCTTGTTCGGGGAGAGGTTCAAGCAGAAATCTGTTCGGGCGGTCCCTGATACTCCTGGCCATGTTCTGCTGCATCGGGCGCGCCGGGGATGCTGAAACGGAACCGAGTCCAGCCGTCCTCACGCTCGTAGTGGATGTCTCCATTCATCATTTGGGCTAGTTGTCTGGCGACAGCTAGTCCTAAACCAAGAGTCCCGGGCATGTTGGAGTCGTAGGCCGAGCCGACGTAAGGCTCGAACACTGATTCTTGACGGGACTGATCAATGCCTTCGCCGTTGTCGGAGACGGTGACCCAGGCAATGCCGTTGCTGCTCCCAATCTCGACTCGGATGGCCTTCCCCCCGTGGCGTGCGGCGTTGCTGATGAGATTACGGATGACCTGTCTTACACGAAGACGATCGCCCAAGGCGGGGACAGGATCCGGCATCGGTCGGATCAGATTCTCCCGAGCCAACTCCTTGCCTACGATCAGAACCTGAGAGCGGAGGTCGAATTCCTCTTGCCTGACAGTGAGGTTTCCCGTTTCGGAGCGAGCGGCCGTGAGGAGATCTTCGATAAGGGTCCGCATCTCTCCACTCTGTTCGGCGATGATCTTGAGCATTTCCCGGCGCTCCAAGTCGTCGAACTCCCTTTCGCCCGAAACCAGTTCTGATGCGAAACCGCTCACCGCAGTAAGGGGAGTACGCAACTCGTGGCTGACCGAGGCGATGAAACGGTTCTTGCTGGCGACGGTTTCTTCGGCCATCTTGACGTTCTGTTCGGCTACCACCAGTCGATGGCTTTGGGCTCTCTGGAGAGCCAGGAGGACAAGGGTGAGGATCGGGGTGAAGGCAAGGAAGTAGATGGTCATCGGGAGTCGACCTGAGACGAAGTGGTTTGGGCCCGCGGTGAACTCGACGGTGTAGGGCTTCCCACTGATTGTCATCTTCCGCCCCGTAGCCCAGGTGAGATCCCACCGTCCAGAATCCAGGCTCGCAGGGTCAATCGAAGGGTCTCGGAGAGTGATTGTGAGGTATCCGAGAGCCGCTGCAGAGGTTCTAGTAACCGCATCTTCCGGAGAGAGGCCATTGTCGTTTTGGATGATCTCGGAGATGGCCGCGTCGACTGACGAGAGGAACTTCTGTCTCTCTGATCGACCAGCACCCATTTGGGAGGTCATGAGTCCCGTGATCAGGACTGTCAACCCGATAAGAAGAGGCGCCGCCTTCCGGCGCCACGTGTCTCCGGTATCGTAAGGCTTCATTACTAATCTTCTCGGCAGGTTGGACTCCAAGTTGAGTGACCGCGAGATTCGCCTACGCTGGCCCGAGGTCGGGGGGATGGACAATAATCAGTTCATGGGGTCAAATGACCAACGAAGGGTATTCGCAGAGAGAATTGCCTCGAAGATCGGTCGCGAACGGTCGGAGGCGATATCGGATCGGATGATTCGTGCACTGGAGCGAGTCCCCAGGGAAGAGATCGTACTTGGTGGGAGGTTTAGCGTTGCCGACCCCGAAGAGATCTACACGGATAGCGTCTTGGTGGTCCGAAAAGACAACCGAGGGGAAGCAGTGTCTACTGTCTCTCAACCCAGTCTGGTCGTTCGAATGCTTGAGCTACTGGATCTTCAACTCGGGCAGAAGGTGCTGGAAATCGGGGCTGGTAGCGGGTACAACGCGGCGTTGATTGCCGAGTTGGTGGGAGATCCCGGTTTGGTCACCACAGTGGAGATTGATTCCGAGTTGGCTAGAAGTACGGCAGGAGTACTCGCTTCTGTCGGCTACGGGGGGATCAAGGTCGTAGCCGGAGACGGATGGGAAGGGGCTGGTGATTCGGGGCCATTCGATAGGATCGAGGTCACTCTGGCCGCTCCCGGTATCTCGCGTCATTGGGTAGAGCAGATTGTCGAAGGAGGGGTAGCGGTGGTCCCCGTTGAACACGGAGGGCCGGGAGCTGCACCGTTGTTTCGCCTCATTGGCCAACGCGACACTATGAGAGGTCAGGCGACCTACTGGACCCGCTTTGTCTCTATGAGAGGGCGTTCGGCGTCGTCGCCTTGGCCTGACCCCCCGAGTGTCCGTCGCGGCCGACCGGATACGACCATCCCTTTGACCGGAGTTGAGAGTGTCTCGGAGGCGACTCGGCCTTGGTCTTCTTTCGCATTCTTCCTCATCATCTCCGAATCGGGTTCTTGGGTGGAGAATCGGATCGGGATCAGGAGCGAGTCTGGGTCTGCTGTTATTGAAGATGGGGTGGTCGAAGGATGGGGAGATGAGGAACCGGCTTCACGGCTCGCTGCTTGCTTCAGGAAGTGGGTGGATCTCGGTTGCCCCGAACTCACAGAATGGGACATCACATTCGGAAGCGGCAGGGGAGCTCCTCCAAATGGGGGTTTTCTAATCTGGAGAGAAGACTCCTGGGAATGGGCGGTTCTGAGGTCGGATTCTTAGGGGAATAATCAAGTTGGACCATTGGCCCTACGCATAACTTTCGGAACCGGCGACCATATAGGTATGTCCTTCAAAGTCGTTGATGCAAGGTGGCTGTCTGACGACGTCAAACGTCTAGAAATTCAGGCGCCAAGAGTCGCCAGCCACTGGCTGCCGGGCCAGTTTGTGATAATTCGAGTAGACGATAACGGGGAGAGGATCCCTTTGACCGTCTGCGACGTCGATACCGAAAAGGGGACGATCGTTCTCATCGTCCAAGGGATTGGCAAGACGACCCAGATGCTCAACTCCAAAGAGGCTGGCGAAGAAATCGCCGACGTGGTTGGGCCTCTTGGGCACGCTTCGGAGATCGAGAAATTCGGGACCGTGGTAGTCATCGGAGGGGGTGTGGGGACTGCCATCGCCTACCCCACGGCCAAAGCCTTGGCAGACGCTGGGAACAAGGTTATCGCGGTCATTGGCGCCCGCACGGCCGATCTTCTGATCCTTGTCGACGAGATGCGCCGAGATGTTGGAGAGGTAGTGGTCGTCACTGACGATGGAACCGCTGGAAAACCGGGTCTGGTCACTGACGCACTCGCCGAGATAATGGGCAAGGAGAAGGTTGACCGGGTTATCGCGATCGGCCCTATCCCCATGATGAGAGCGGTTGCAGAGCTCACCCGTTCGGACGCCATTCCAACCTGGGTCAGTCTGAACCCGATTATGGTCGACGGGACTGGGATGTGTGGCGGGTGTCGTGTGAAGATCGGCGAGGAGACACGCTTCGCTTGTGTTGACGGTCCCGAATTCGACGCTCACTTGGTTGATTTCAATGTCTTGGCCATGCGGAATCGGGCGTACGCCGACTTCGAGAAGTGCCGACTTCAATCGCTGGAGAAATGATGGCTGAGCTAACAAACCGTGAGAGGATGTCAATGCCGCGCGTGGAGATGCCGGAACGCGATCCGGCCGAGCGCGCCAAGAGTTTTGAAGAGGTGAACCTAGGTTTTTCGGAAGAGCTGGCGATACTTGAGGCCACTCGTTGTCTCCAATGCAGGCGCCCCCTCTGTGTCGAGGGTTGTCCGGTGGGAGTGCAGATCAAAGACTTCATAGCGGCGATAACCGAG
>CAYTVW010000142.1:4464-4985 GCA_964441865.1 uncultured Acidimicrobiaceae bacterium | reverse complement strand
GATTCTCGATCGGTAGGGATGTTTTTCTTGGAGGACTGGACCCCCAGAGACAACCACCGCTCTTTCGGTCACGAGATTGAAGTGAGTTGGCTCCTCTCTGAGGCGGCCGAGGTCCTGGAAGGGTCACCATCGAGAGTGGCCGAAGTCTGTGTTGAACTTGCCGGTTCCGTCCTCAAAGACGGCATTGACGACGATGGGGGCTTGTTCTACGAACGGGACACTTCAGCCATGATCGATTCCGACAAGCATTGGTGGCCACAGGCCGAAGCGGCCGTTGGTTTCCTCAACGCCTACCAGTTGTCGAAAGAGGAGCGATTCCTGGACGCCTCATGGAGATCTTGGTGTTTCATTCAAAAAAACATCGTCAACAGGGAACACGGCGAATGGTATTGGGCGGTCCATCGAGACGGAACCCCTGACCTGACCCGACCTAAGCTCGCGGCGTGGAAGGCTCCCTACCACAACACCAGGATGTGTATTGAGTTGATCCGCCGACTCGGGACTCTTGAGACAACCGGCCT
>CAYTVW010000142.1:0-4454 GCA_964441865.1 uncultured Acidimicrobiaceae bacterium | reverse complement strand
CTTCTCCCTCGCGACTAAAAGGACTCCCGTGTTCCACCCCATCCCCGAGCGAATCTTCAGTCGCATGAAGGAGCTGGAGGAACTCGATTCGAGAGATCGGATCGACGGTACACAGCGCGAGAAGCGCCTCCGACAGATCCCCCCTGACACCGGGCGCTTTCTCGCTCTCATGGCCGCAATCGCTCCGCCAGGACGACTCGTCGAGGTGGGAACAAGCGCTGGTTACTCGGCTCTTTGGATCTCTCTAGCGAACCGTCGCCTCATCACGCTTGAGCTCCTCCCCGGCAAGATCGCCCTAGCTGAAGAGACCTTCTCCGAAGCAGGGATCGAACACCTCGTCGAGCTAGTAGAAGGTGACGCCCTCGACCAACTCCCCTCCCTTTCAGAGATCTCGTTCTGTTTCCTTGACACAGAGAAAGACCTCTACGAGCCCTGCTATGACCTCGTCGTACCCCGAATGGTCCCGGGAGCGATACTGGTATGCGACAACGTGATGAGTCACGGACCTCTACTCCAACCGATGATCGATTCGGTAATGGCAGACCCAAGGATGGATGCGGCTGTACTCCCCATTGGGAAAGGCCTCCTCTTCGGCGTACGGTCCGAGGTTCTACCGGACGATTGACGTAACTGGGACCCCAAGTCGAGTCCTCACCGCGGAGTCTTCTGCAGCCAACCGAATTGTTCGCGCCCGTGCTCAAGTTTTTGGAGCGCAGGACCGATACGGACCTCAATGATCCGGGTGGTTCTCGGCCAGGGAGTTCGCGCGAGCGGATACGGGGCTACCGGAGAATAGAGCGTCGGGAGCGGCCAACGGTCGCTCCCGACCTATTTTCGGACTCATTCGCGGGGACGGGACCTCACCACGAACCTCACCCTTGCCGCGGTGTCTCCGTCGATCAGGACCACGAAGGAATAGGCACCTTCACGAGGGAAAATGATGTTGTGGAAAGTGAAACTCCTGGGGATGCCCAGGTCTGTCCCCTCAGGCATACCTGGGGGTCTCCCCACGCGGAGCTCGTTCACGATGGGCGGAGAAGGCAACACCCGACCCCCGTCTTCGTCCTGAAGATCGACCTCAACCCGAATTGGCCTGTCGGTGCAGCTCCAGGGAATACGGATCCTGAGGCCGAGTCCTAGGGATGGGAAACGGGCTGGAAACTGAGGAACAAAGAGCGCATCCCAGCCTCCGCCCAGCACATAGAGCTTCCCGACAACGACTTGTACGGCGTCTGCCAGCAGGGCAAAATCGACCGTGGGTTTGATCTCTGGGTCAAGGTCCACGAAGCTGACTCTAACCCGAATACAGGGACCATCCATTCTTCGGAGGTAAAACGTGTCCCAACCGATCGAGATTCGCCCGGCCAACGGCCGCTTGGGGATCCTTACCCCAGGTATGGGGGCAATCGCGACAACCTTCTATGCAGGAGTGTTTTCTAGCCGTTCAGGGCTCGGAGCCCCGATTGGATCACTGACCCAGATGGGCCATATCCGCCTGGGGAAACGCACTGAAGACCGGAATCCGAAAATCAAGGACTTCGTCCCCCTAGCCGACATGAATGATCTGGTTTTTGGTGGCTGGGATCCTTATTCCGATGATGCCTACACAGCAGCGATGAAGGCCGGCGTCCTTCGGCCACAGAATCTTGAGGCCGTCGGCGACCAGATGCGACAAATTCGCCCGATGAAAGCGGTGTTCTCCTCTGACTGGGTCTCCCGTCTAGAAAACACTGACAACGTCGTGGAAGACCCAAACAAGATGGGCCAAGTGGAATCGCTGGTCGAGGATATAGAACGCTTCAAGAAAGAGAACGATCTTGACCGGCTGGTGATCGTGTGGACCGGCTCAACCGAGGCATACCGACCGCTCACCAAAGCACACCAGACCCTAGAAGATTTCGAGAATGGGCTGAGGGCAAACGATCCCTCTATCTCTCCCACGCAGATCTACGCCTACGCGGCCATGCTGGCAGGAGTCCCGTTCGCTAACGGAGCTCCCAACCTGACTCTCGACTTCCCGGCGATGGTAGAACTCGCCAACCGAGAAGGAGTCCCCATCTCGGGCAAAGACTTCAAGACGGGCCAGACCCTCATGAAGACAATCATCGCCCCCGGGTTAAAGGCCCGCATGCTCGGAGTAAGCGGATGGTTCTCGACGAACATCCTTGGAAACCGGGACGGAGAAGTCCTCGATGCTCCCGAAAACTTCCGTTCGAAGGAAGTCTCGAAACTGGGAGTCCTCGAACAGATCCTCCAACCCGATTTCTATCCCGATCTCTACGGCAACCTGTATCACAAGGTGCGAATCAACTATTACCCACCGCGCGGTGACGACAAAGAAGGCTGGGACAACATTGATATCTTCGGTTGGCTTGGCTACCCGATGCAGATCAAAGTCGATTTCCTCTGCAAGGACTCGATCCTGGCAGCGCCTCTCGTTCTAGACCTGGCCTTATTCATGGATCTTTCTGCCAGAGCAGGCAAGAAGGGGATCCAGGAGTGGCTCTCGTTCTATTACAAGAGCCCGCAAGCGGCCCCCGGCCTGTATGCGGAGAATGACCTGTTCATTCAGCAGAAGAAGCTGAAGAACACTCTCCGGCATTGGATGGGCGAGGAGCTGATCACCCATTTGGGCAACGAATACTACGAAGACTGATGCATGGCCGGCCGGTTCGAGAAGGGTGATCGACAATGCGCTCGAACAACCCTGGGCTTAGGGTCCGCTCCTACTCGATACCGGCCGAAGCCCTGCTCTGGCGTTTCGGGCCTACCGGCGGCCCAGGAGGCCAACACGCCAACAAGGTGAACACCCGAGTAGAACTCCGTTTCGACTTGGCTGGTTCCGACGTGTTTCCTGAAGTGATCCGCGACCGAATTCTCGACAGACTCAAGACCGTCGATGGCGTCATCTTGGTCGTCGTGGACGAGACTCGAAGCCAGTGGAGGAATCGTGTCCTGGCGAGAAGACGCCTCGCAGAAATCCTCGAGGACGCGATGAGAACCCAACGTCAGAGACGACCCACGAAGCCCACTCCCTCTTCTCAGCGAGGACGCCTGCGGTCAAAGAAGCTGAGAGGGAATCTGAAAGTGAATCGCCAAAGACCAGAAATCCCAGAAGATTGATCGCACCTCAAATCAAATTCTGGAGAGCATCTCTATGAGCATCTGTCGATCCGGTTTGTCGAGACCCGTTTTCGGTATTCGTTCCAAGCGCACCCAACGCTTCGGGACTTTGAACCCAGCGAGATGGGCACGGGCGAATCGTTCGAGTTCAGCGATTAGTGCATCGCCCGAGAACACCGCGACCACCTGTGAACCGAACACCTCGTTCGGGATGCCGACAACGATCGCTTCCCTCACCTCAGGGTGAGATTCCAGAACGTGCTCCACTTCGGCCGGAAACACGGCGTCTCCGCCCGTTACTATCACTTCATCGGCCCGGCCGAATACCGAGATAACCCCCTGATCATCAACTTCCCCCAAGTCTCCGGTCACAAACCAATCTGACGGGGAACGATCCAATTCACCGACGTACCCGGGTGACACCATCGGTCCTCTCGCCTGCAGAATGCCATCAACGGATCGGACCTGCGCACCCGGCACCGCGACCAACCTCCACCTTGGACCGAACGCGTCTGAGAGACGAGCGGTCGCTACGTGAGAGGCTGTCTCAGTCATACCGTAAGTCGGAATCACCGGTATCCCCGCTACCGCTGCACGAGCGCAGAGCTCATCCGAAACCGAGGCACCGCTCAACAACAGCGCTCTGAGTCCATGGAACGGCCCTTCGCTAACTTCAAGAACCCTCCGCAACATCGGAGGGACCATCGAAGCCAGAGTCACCGACCCAGAGCTCAGGATCTCGACTACGCGTTCGGCCCGAAATCCCGGCTCCAATACCGCGGCATTTCCCCTCCTGACACAACGGATGATGATGGAGGCCCCACCGATCTGCGACAGCGGCAGGAGTGTCAGCCACCGATCCTCGGGGGTCTGGTGAATCTGAGCGGAGCATGATGCGGCAGCCGAATCAAGATTCGCGAAGGTGAGCCGCACCCCTTTCGGCCCTCCGGCTGGTCCCGAAGTGTGGATGATCAGAGCGGTATCCGCTGGGTCGATCTTTGAACCTTCGATTGGATCTCCACTCAGCGAACCAGGGTCAACTGTCTTGAAACCCAGTTTTGGCGGGTTGACCCCTACGATCAGTTGGCTGTTCGCCCGCTGAAGCTGACGATGAACCTGTCGAAGCTGCTCCTTCAGGCGGCGGATTTCGACATCAAGCGCGCGGAACAAGGCATCATCTACATCGACGAGATCGACAAAACCACGCGCAAATCGGGCGATAACCCGTCCATCACGCGTGACGTGAGCGGCGAAGGCGTCCAGCAGGCGCTGCTCAAAATCATCGAAGGCACGCTGGCGAACGTCCCGCCGCAGGGTGGGCGCAAGCACCC
>CAYTVW010000141.1:0-5031 GCA_964441865.1 uncultured Acidimicrobiaceae bacterium | reverse complement strand
CGGGAAAAAGGCCACCAGCTTCCTCTCCCCACTCGTATTCGCGGAAGCCCTAGAAGTGATCGATCGACATCGGAATGCGTCAGAGACTGTCGTCCTTTTCACGGCTTCGCCGACAGAAGTCGGTCAAGTCCTCGCCGCCAGCCTCGGTCTCGACCTGGTGATTGGCTCAGAATGGGAGACCGACCCAAGAGGGGTATGTACTGGCGATTTGAGTTCATACCCGGTGGGGATTGACAGAATGGAGATGATGCTGGCCCTGGCCGCCGATCGAGACTGGGACCTGTCTAGATCCCACTTCTACGCGAGCTCCTCGTCTGATATTCCGTCGCTTTCTAGAGTCGGATATCCAATCGCTGTGAACCCAGACTCGGATTTGTCACAAACGGCCGCATCCCGGGGATGGCCGATTCTCCCCTTCGAGGCAACCGCCCCTCTCAGGACTCGACTCCACATAATGCCCCACCAGTTCCGAGTATTCCCGAAAGGAACGGCCATAGCGGGAGCTGCCACCGCTTGGATGCTCTGGAGAGCCTTGTCGAAACGAAAGGACCGCTAGCTCAACCTACTGGAGCCCGCAGGCTCGGCTCATAGAATCCCACTCGGTCTCCACATCCGGACGCGAACTGACAGATATCCACCCACGCCGCTTCCCCGACGGCGGCGACCAGATTCTCCAACGACTCGCGCCGGATCACAACCGGGCACTTGAGCGAGATAAGGTCAGAGCGGTCAATTCCCTCCGCCACCACGCCTCCCTCAACACGTTTCACGGCTTCGGTGGCCGGGATGGCGATAGCGATTACGTCAAGGTTGGATTCCTCCAACATTGACACCATGTCGTCCACTGCTGAGACCATGGATCCGTCAGGAACAGGGACATCAAAGAACACAACGATTTCGCTGTCGGACGAAAGGTCCCTCACCCGCCTCACAAGAGTTGGACCATGGATCTGGGCGGAGGGACCGCGGAAATTCCCTCCAAGAATAGAGAAAGCTGCGACCCGGTCGCCGCCGGAGACTAATGAGAGTTGCCGCGCCGAAAACGGTCGGAGCAGGTGTGGGCTGGTCATCACCATCCAGCATAGGGTTCCATGGCCCTGGACATACAAACCGGAACTCGTTCAAAGATGATGTATCGTCGAAGGTGTGAAAGTCGCAGGTGTGGTTTTGGCGGGCGGAAGCGGTTCCAGAGTCAGGCGTGACATCAACAAGGTTTACCTGCCCATCCTTGATCGGCCAATGCTGGAATACTCCGTCACCACCATGGCTTCTTCTTGCCTAGTTGACCGGCTTGTCGTAGTAGTCCGAGGTCAAGACACCGATGTGGCTGTCGACTTGATCGAAGGTATTGACTCCGCCATCGAAGTGGTAACAGGCGGACAATCGAGGACAGAATCCGAGCACCGCGCCCTCGAGCACTTGGCCCCGGCTGTGGAATCTGGCGATATCGACTTGATTGCGATCCACGATGGCGCCAGGCCTTTCCTCACTAACGACCTCCTCAAACGCGTCATCGAGGCCGCCGCCACCCATGGAGGAGCGATCCCCGGATTGCAGATATCTGAACCGCTCTACAGAATCCGAGGTACGACGGCCGAACACCTACCGCAGGAATCATTGAGACGCGTCCAAACACCCCAAGTATTTCGCGCCAGACAACTGGCGGACGCCTATCAACAAGCACTCCAGAACGGGGTAGGCGCGGCCGATACTGCCGAAATTGTCGAACGATTTGCCGACCTCGAGGTGGTCGTAGTCCCAGGAGATACCCGAAATATCAAAGTCACGTTCGTAGAGGATTTCTTCCAGGCCGAAGAGTTTGCGCAGGTCTGGAAGAGCGGATGCTGGATCGATCAATAGGCGGGATTCCACTTCAGCACGACTTGGAGGGCCATCAGCGTGTTCCACCGGCTCGAACCACCAGTCATCTTCATGTAGGAATAGACGCTTACTCTGAATGGAGATTCTGTTTCGATCGGGTCTCCACGGCCTTTTCTTCGATTCCAGGATCTCGACGGCCGCACCAAAGGTCGGATCGTCAGTCCTTACCCCTAATCCGATCCCGTATCTTCGCCACTTTCGTTTTCCGAGTCCCCGGGGCCGCCGAAAACTCCAAGAATGTAGAGAACGAAAAGAACCAGAGAACCGACGCCAGTAACCCCTGCTACCACAAGGAGCCAAACCCCAGAACCGCCTCCAGGCTGTGGCGGGACGGTGACCGGCGTGGTCTCGGAATGGCCCGCCAAGACGTCGGGATCGGCTCCCATCTGAGTGAGACGGAGAGGATTCGACTGGTTTCCCCTGCCGAGTTCTTCGAACACCACAACGTAGTCGACCCGCCGGATCTCCGCGTAGGTCTGGTAACGGCCCGACGAGATTTCGGCCATCGCCAAGACCACTTCTTCACCACCAGTCTCTAGCAGGTGTGCCACCACTGACCCGCCTGACTGAAACTCGATTGTGAGCGTGAGACCGATCCTCTCCGAGCTTGTCTCCACAATCGATGCGCTGGCATCTCCGAATACTCCACCGGCTGCAACAGCCGCCAGAACGATCCCCAAACCGATTCCAATCTTCAAGGCTCACTCCAGTCCAGTGTCGCTAAGAATCAGGTGCTTCCACCTCGATTATCGCAGTTCAACTGGTTTCCCGAGGGAACTACCATGCATCTCTCGACACTCAAAGAAAGCCCAATGAAACCCAAAACCCTGTTCGAGAAGGTGTGGAACGACCATGTGGTCCGCCACGCGGCCGAAGAACCCGCTCTTCTCTACATCGATCTCCATCTGGTCCACGAAGTCACTTCACCACAGGCATTCGACAGTCTCCGTCTTGCTGGCCGGAAGGTGAGACGTCCCGACCTAACCGTCTCGACAATCGATCACGGCGTCCCCACCATCGGCCGGGAACTCGGGATCAAGGATCCGATGTCGAAGAGGCAAATCGAGACTCTGGTCTCCAACTGCGAAAGCAATGGGATAACGCTCTTCGGCCTTGACGATCCCCGACAGGGGATCGTTCATGTGATCGGACCGGAACAAGGCCTCACCCAGCCAGGAATGACAATCGTCTGCGGCGATAGTCACACTGCAACCCATGGAGCGTTCGGTGCTCTCGCATTTGGGATTGGTACCTCTGAGGTCGAACACGTTCTCGCCACGCAGACTCTCCCCCAGTCAAAGCCGAAGTCGATGTCAATCACCGTCGACGGGGATCTTCCAACAGGTGTAACAGCGAAAGACGTGATCCTCGGGATCATCGCCCGAATTGGGACCGACGGCGCCAACGGACATGTCATCGAATACGGCGGCTCAACGATTCGATCTCTCTCGATGGAGGGAAGAATGACTGTCTGCAATATGTCGATCGAAGGCGGAGCCCGAGCTGGAATGGTCTCCCCCGACGACACCACCTTCAGCTATCTGGAGGGACGCCCGTTCGCTCCGAAAGGCGCTGACTGGGAGAAGGCTCTCGATTATTGGAGACAGCTCCCAGGCGACAAAGGAGCCACATTCGACACTCACCTGGAGATCCAGGCCGCCGACTTGGCTCCGTATGTCTCGTGGGGAACGAATCCCGGACAGACCCTCCCGGTCACATCACGAATCCCGGATCCTGACGCTATAGAAGACCCCGTCGAACGGGGCTCAGCGATCCGGGCCCTGGAATACATGGACCTGGCGCCAGGGACTGCGATCACATCGATCCCCATCGACCGCGTCTTCCTTGGCTCATGTACGAACGGGAGAATCGAAGATCTTCGAGATGCCGCTCGACTCTTGGAAGGGAAGAAGGTCGCAAACGGAGTCTCCGCGATGGTGGTCCCCGGTTCAGGATTGGTGAAGCTTCAAGCCGAAGACGAAGGGCTGGATCGGATCTTCAAAGAAGCCGGATTCGAGTGGCGCGATGCGGGATGTTCAATGTGTCTCGGGATGAACCCCGACATCCTTCAACCGGGAGAACGAGCGGCCTCCACATCTAACCGCAACTTCGAAGGACGCCAAGGAAAGGGAGGGCGGACCCACCTGGTTTCGCCTGCCATGGCGGTCGCTGCGGCCGTCGAAGGCCACTTCGTTGATGTTCGAGAATGGACTGGAGGGTCCGGCAAGTGAAACCCGTCAACACCATCACCGGCTCTCTAGCTCCGCTACCCCGAGCCAACGTCGACACTGATCAGATAATGCCGAAACAATGGCTGAAGCGAGTCGAACGCTCCGGTTACGGCGAGTACTTGTTCTATGACTGGCGGCGCGACGATCCGGCTTTCGTCCTAGAACGCCCCGAATACCAAAATGCGAAAGTCTTGGTGGCAGGGCCCAACTTCGGTTCTGGCTCTTCGAGAGAACACGCTCCCTGGGGTCTCCAGGACTGGGGCTTCGAAGCGATCATCGCACCGTCTTTCGCAGATATCTTCTTCAACAACTGCACCAAGATCGGGCTTCTTCCAGTGGTGTTGTCCGAGAAGGAATGCCGATGGCTCGTAGAACTCGCCGAAGCCGACCCGACAGCCGAGATCACCATCACCCTGGAAGACCAGAAGGTTAGGTTTCAAGACGAGTTCGAGGCTGCTTTCGACATCGACCCGTTTACGAAGCACCGCCTAATGAACGGTCTCGACGACATCGGATTGACGCTCGAGCACGAAACCGAGATCTCTCAGTTCGAGGCTTCCCGCCCGGCCTTCAAGCCCACTTTGCGACAAAAAGCCTAAGCCCCGGAGCACATCCCCCTACCGCCGGCTCATTTCATGAGCCGGCGGTACTTTCCCCCCAACAGTCTTCACCACATTTCTCTAGCCACCAGAACATCCTTGAGAACGTCGGGTCGATCGGTGATGATCCCGTCAACCCCAATCTCGATCAGCCGCTCCATCCCCACTCGCTCGTTCACTGTCCAAACGTGCACCGCAAGTCCGGCCTCGTGGCATCTCCGCACAGTTCCGGCTGAAACGATCCGAATCCCCAGATATCTCCGAGGAATCTGTACAAGATCGCAACTCATCCTTCCCGCGTTCTTAAAACCTTGGGCAAG
>CAYTVW010000140.1:0-5043 GCA_964441865.1 uncultured Acidimicrobiaceae bacterium | reverse complement strand
CCTCATTCCTTTGCCACAGACTACCGGGTCAATCACACCTTCAGAAGGGCTGGCCATAGCCGTAGCCGACTGCCCAGGAGTAACCCTCGATGGTTGACCCCCGACCAGTAATCGGGACGGATTCCCGACCAAGATGTAGCTGGGGAATAGAACCCCCTGACTACGTTGAGTATCACGATTTGGAGTGGGGCCGACCGCCCGAATCCGATCATCAGTTCTTCGAGACCGTTTGCCTCGAAGGTTTCCAGGCAGGTCTCTCTTGGATGACGATTCTCAGGAAAAGACCACGATTCCGTCAGGTATTTGCTGGGTTCGAACCGAGTTTCGTTTCGGCTCTCCGAGACTCCGATGTCCAAAGACTGATGGGAGACCGGGGAATCATCAGGAACGAGAAAAAGATCAGATCTGCGATCAACAACGCCCAAAGAGCCATCGAGCTAATAGATGAATTCGGATCACTGAGCAATTACTTCGGTGGTTTCGCTGAGTCGAATCCCCCACCCAAGGAAATCCCAGCAAAAACGGAGACTTCCGCCCGGCTTGCTCGAGACTTGCGGAAACGAGGCTGGACCTTCGTCGGTCCCACAACCATGTACGCGTTTATGCAGTCGACTGGACTCGTCAATGACCATATCGCTGGTTGCTGGGTCCGTGACACCGTCGAAGCGCTCCGCCGCAACTCTTATCCGATTGCGACAGGATCGGAAAAACCTAGTTAACTCTCATCCATGTCAGAGAAGAGGGTCCTTTCGGTTCACGCGATGATGCTCCTGATCCTTCTCACTTCAGGATGCGATCACTCTCCAGAGACAACGACTACAACCTCCACCACGGTTGTCGAGATTCCGACTCTGACCTGGATGATCGGTTTGGGCGGCGGAAGCGAAGAATCCCAGTTCGACGTTCAACAAGCGATCGTCGACGAGATCAACGCATCCCAGACAAGATTCCGTCTGGAAATCGAGGTCGTCGAGTCAGAACTCGCCTACACGACGCTCGCGTCTCGAATCGCTTCCGGGGATTCTCCGGACATCATCGGACCATTAGGTCGCGACGGAGCCAACACATTCACGGAGCATTACCTCGATCTCCGTCCCCTGATGGAAGCCTCCGAACTGGACACCTCGGTGTGGCCTTCAACTCTTCTCGCGTCGTCACAAGAACTAGACGGTTCTATCTATGGTCTCCCATTCGCCGTCTATCCGTCTCTCCTGTACTACAACCGGGAGCTTTTTGATGAAGCGAGCCTCCCATATCCCCCCGGTGAGTTCGGGGCGCTGTATGGCGAAGGAACGCCTTGGGAAGGAACCTGGGACTGGGAGAAACTCTCGGAAATCGCCGAGGTTCTCACCATTGACTCCAACGGGAACAATGCCACGCGATCGTCTTTCCGCAAAGCTCAGACTGTTCAATGGGGGTTCGTCTGGCAATGGACCGGTAGGCCTTTCCAGCAGGGGAGCTATTGGGGAGCGGCGAGCCCGTTAACGCAACTCGGCGAGATCGAGATCCCCGAAACTTGGATCGACGAGTGGAGTTGGTACCACGACGCGATCTGGAAACACGGGTTCGCTCCCAACGAAGAACAGCTCTACTCGCTCGATCCGTCTGGAAACGCATTCGCCACCGGGAAGGTGGCTATGGCCGTATCACATCTTTGGTATGTCTGCTGCGTCCTCGACGAAAGTGGCGCAGGTAGGGAATTCTTCGACGTAGCCGCCCTGCCTTCCCACCAAGGAGAGATCACCGCCAATATCCACACAGACACCTTCTACATCCTCAAGTACACGGATCATCCAGAAGAAACCTTCGAGGCATTGCTTCAACTGATAAACAACGATTCGACCACAAAGAACCTCCTCAACGTTTACGGAGCCCATCCGGCTCTCTCCGATTTGGCCACCGACTTCTACGACTACCTCGACAGGGTCTTCGGGCATGATGTCAGATGGGAACTGGCCCAAGAGGCAGTCTCTTACGCCGACGCGCCTTCCCACGAGAGCTGGATCCCCGAATGGGAGGAGTACAAGACCCTGATGAGCGAACTCGGGTTAGCCATGATCGCCGATCCCGACCTCGATGTTGCCGACGCGGCACGTCAAATAGAAGAAGACCTGAACGCGATGCTCCAAGGTGAGACCGGACCAGACAGCGAAAGGCCCCAGTGAACCTGGAGCCTTTCGAATAGGCTTACGCCCTGATCCTCTACTTCCGCCCGAACAACTTTCCGAGGGTGCCGAGGAGTCCACCCTTGTTCCCCGAGGCCATGTCAACGACATCATCCAGCCCGAATCCGTCGTCTTCTCCGTCGGTCGCGCCTCCCAAAACCGATCCGAGGAGACCACCGAGACCGCCACCGGATCCTAGGAGATCCCCCAGATCAGAGTCTTTCTTCACAGCCTTCTTCTTCTCTTTACCTAGAAGACTCCCCAAATCGTCGGCGTTGAGTTTCCCGCTAAGGACCTGTTTCCCGAGCCAGCCCATCACCATCGGAGCAACCATGGCCATTAGCTTCTGAACAACTCCCGGTTGAGCATCCGATTTGACAGCCAAAGTCTCTGAGACTGCGTCTTGTTTCCCACCGAATACGTGTCCAAGGATCTTCCCACCGTCGTCGAGATCGATGTTTCCGAGGAGGCCTCCAACCGAGTCCAGGATTGACCCGTCATGTTTGGAAATCACCGCTTCCCGAAGCGATTCAGCACCCTTGTGCGTTGCGGCATTCCCGGCCAACCCTCCTAACACTGCTGGAAGCACCGAACCAAGCATCGAGGTCACCTTGTCTGACCCAACACCGAGATTCTCGGCGATCTCTCCGACGCCACCCGTTCCCTTGAGATGACCCATCAGATCATCGATCATCGAACCCATAAATACCTTCCTTAGTGGGTTCCACAACATTACCCGTTACCTGACCACTAGTTTCTAGAAGACACCTCAACAAGGGAGCTCCTCAGATGCGAAGACCGATCCGAATAGGACTTCAGCTTCATCCTCAACACGCTGACTACGGCGACATCCGGCGGGCGGTAGCCCAAGCTGAAGAACTGGGCGTGGACATTGTCTTCAACTGGGATCATTTCTTCCCGCTTTACGGAGATCCCGATGGGAAGCATTTCGAATGCTGGACAATGCTCGGTGCGTGGGCCGAGGCAACAGAACGCGTTGAGATAGGAGCTCTGGTCACCTGCAACTCCTACCGGAATCCCGAACTCTTGGCGGATATGGCGAGGACCGTCGACCATATCTCCAAAGGACGCCTAATCCTCGGATTGGGGTCCGGATGGTTTGAACGCGACTACAAAGAATACGGCTACGAATTCGGAACGCCGGGATCGAGGCTGGCCAACTTGGAAGCCTCATTGCCTCGCATAGAGAAACGCTGGGGGATGCTCAACCCACCTCCCACTCGAAAGATCCCCATCCTGATCGGCGGAGGAGGCGAGAAGAAAACGCTCAGATACACCGCCCGTCATGCCCAGATCTGGCACGGATTCGGCCGACCAGAGACCATAGCTCGAAAGAATCGGGTCCTGGATGAGTGGTGTGCAAAAGAAGGAACCGACCCGTCGGCCATAGAACGATCAGTGGAGATGAAACAGGAAGAAATTGGCTCGGCCGACGCCATGGTGGAAGCGGGCGTGAGTCTCATTACTTTTGGAGTGAACGGCCCGGAATATGACTACAGATTCTTGCCCCAGTGGCTCCACTGGAGAGACGAGAAGAACTCCGAGTAAGCACAGCCAACATGACCAGAGTGTGACATGACTGAAGCTCACACTGAGGACGAATGCCAGCCTCTCTGATTCCTCAAGAAGGTGGAACATGAAACGAACATCTCACATCATCGCCTTGACACTCCTCTCCGCCTGTTCGGCCAACCCTGTCGACGAGACAACCCAAACGACAACAACACAGAATTCCTCGACGACCGGTGCCTCTTCAACCACCGAACCAAATCAGGCAACCACAACTTCGATCTCAACGACCACCACCGTCCCCTCCTCTGGTTACGACTCCGCTTTGACTGAGCGGACCTGGGCCGTTGTTTTGGTCACCCACGACGACGTCCTCAATGTGAGAAGTGCCGCCGGTGCTTCTAGTCCGTTGGTCACGGCTTTCTCCCCTACTCAGACGGGAATCGTGGCCACAGGAAACTGGGAACACATCGGATCATCGACCTGGATGGAGGTGGAAGCTGGGAACGACTCCGGGTGGGTAAATAAGTTCTATCTCACTCAAGAGTGGACGACCGCTGAGGTCATTGACAGTTGGGACATGCTCTCAGTGATTCAAGACCTGGGTGAGGCCATGGCATCAGGAAGAGATCTCGGTGATCCGATATCTCATCGGGGTCTCCACGTAGCCTTCTTCCAGGACTTACCTCTGTTATGGAGCCAAGCGGAACTTGAATCGTTGATGACCGACTCAACCCTCATCGAGTTCGCCTATCCGGGCTGCGGAGGCCCCGGAGAGTGCGGTGCGGAGACGTTCGCTGACGCAATCGCCTCCCGCTTTGTCAGCGTTCAACAAGACATCGGCCTGGACACCATCGTGAGAACGGACACTGTGGTCTTGGGCGGGAATGGGTATCCCTCGCTAGAAGCGATGATCCCAACGGTTTTCGAGAATCTCCATTTCGTTGGGCTCAACGATCCCGGCGATGATCCCTCATTAACGGGGCTGGATTGGTTCATCTGGCTGGTGTTCTTCGAACTAGAGGACGGAGAACCCAAAGTCGTCGGGCTTGTCCCCGACATGTGGAGTCCGTAAAAAACCTGATCTGTCCCGTGTAGTGCGCATCCTCGGGTAACGAATCGTGCAACAATCTGTCGACGTTCGAATGGCCCCAAGACCGGGATCAGCGGAACACTCACCAAGTATCTCACCGACTGGCTGGAAGGAAAGAGAATGAAACGCCTGACGACAATCTTGATGGCCGCGATGCTCTTGGGAGCGTGCGGCGGTTCGGGAGACACGACGACAACCATTGACGACTCCTCTACGACCACCACCACCGCTACGACAGACGGTGCAATCACTACT
>CAYTVW010000139.1:0-5113 GCA_964441865.1 uncultured Acidimicrobiaceae bacterium | reverse complement strand
ATCTAAATCGGCTTCCGTGTGCCGAGGTCCATCAGGTGATTGATGCCTATAACCAAGGCGAGTTGTCACTTCCGGCCGGATACCCCGGAGAAGCACCCGGGAACCTCTCTCACTATCTCTCGGCCGACAACGAGTCGTCTCTGGTGGCGGCTTTAGCGTCCGAGCTGGGGTTCGGATTCACAATTACTCCGAGAGAGGTTGAGTTCTGCACCCACCCCCAAAAAGGCTGGACGCCAATGTCGGGGTCGGTGTTGTCTGCCTGGCAGGACCCCAGAGCCCGGACCATCGGCGACCCGCAGGGATGCGAAATCGGCGACGTGTTGGTTGTCTCCGACTTCTTCTGGTGGGATCACGAAACCTCCCGCTGGGTTTCGTCCGGATGGGTCGACGAATTCCGAGGTTCGTGGTCAGAGCTAGACACTGTGGGAGGACGACCGTTCCTCGTGTGGATGGGAGCCGTCGAAGTCCGATGCCTTTCACTATTCACAGCCCAAAACGACGTGGCCAACGTCGTAGACCTCATCCCCGACCAGACCGTCGGTCTCAACCCGCTCGGCGACGGGCTAGTGAACCTAGACACGTGGATGTGGGTTGATTTCTCAACCCCCAACTCCACCGTTGTCGGCCCCCTCAACACCAGCATCAACCGCTACGGCCGCACCTGGAACCTCACCACCACAGCCTGGGTCGACCGGGTCGGATGGGACATGGACTGCGAAAACTCCTGCACATATCGGGGCCCCCTCGAACAATACGCCACCTGGAAACACGAAACCGAAGTCGACTTCAACGACACCCCCGACAGCCCAGCGGCCGCATACTGGGCAGGAGAAGGAACCGAAACCGGAGCCCTATCCACCTACCAATACAGAACCAAAGGCGAATACACCGTCTCAGTAGCGACCATCTGGCGAGGAACCTGGGAATACCAAGGAATCCAATACACCTACCCGCCCGTCGTAGTAGCCACACCCCGCCCCTACCACGTCAACGAAATCGTCGCCATCCACACCCCCCAATAGCCCCAATCCAACCAACCCACACCACACTTCGAAACCGAGCCCCAACCTCGATTATCCTGAACGGTCACGCCGGTGTAGCTCAGACGGCAGAGCAGCTGACTTGTAATCAGCAGGTCAAGGGTTCGATTCCCTTCGCCGGCTCCAACAACCCGCAAAACCAAGAACCTTCAAAGAACCAACCTCGGGCAACCCCGCGCCCAAAGCGCCGAATCAGACCGTGTCGAAAAATTCGCACCTGACGGTGACGTCCTCAACCGTTCGCTCTTCTACCTCGACCCCCAATCGAAACTCCTTCAGCAACTCACAGAGATCATCGCCTCCAATCAGATCGATCGGAGGTGCCCCATCCCGAGTGGCTTCGCTGATCGCTGCCGGTGTGAAAACTCCTGTAGTGATAATCAGCCCCTTTTCACCACGCCCCGTCATAGCACCACGAAAATCACGGACCACCCCAGCCGACACACTCCCCGAATACCGTTTGCACTGGAAATAGGTGGGAAAACTCACCAGCGAAACCTTGTAGACACCGACCCCGTCAATTCCTCCATCACCGGACTTGCCTTTTACTTCGACATTGCGAAACCCCGCCTCACGCAATAAACGCATCGACAATCGTTCGAATCCAGCAGGATCCATATCCTTAAGGGTTTTGAGAAGCAAGTCTCTCCAGTCGTCAGGCTCGTCGGATTGCTCCTCATCCGTTTGCATTGAAGCTCTAGTCCTCCACTCCGCCCGTTGAGCGGAATCAGCTTTCCTAAGCGCCTCGTTACCCTCTTCGGGCCCCAGGTTCAGATACTCGATGCCTTTGGTGGTTATTGACCAGACGCGACGCTCGCTGTTCTCCAGAGCGCCAATTGCCCTCAAATAGGTTCTAGACCAGCTGAGCTGGTAAAGCACCTTGGACTTCCCCTCATGTGAGGTTCCAGCCGGAAACTCAACAGCCATTTGTTGTTGGGTCAGGCCAGCTACCGCAGGAACAGTCTCCTCGATCTCCGAATTGGAAGCAGACCCGCCCAGCTCACGCAATGCCACCAACGTCGGATACATCAGATCCCGATAGGTCGGAACTTCTACCTCAGCCATATCCAGTGTCCTCCACCCTCATCGGGCCCGAATCTAGTCGACGTGTGAACCGATTGCTCGGGCAGACGAATCCGACGGCAGTCCCAGAAATCCCATAGCCCCGATCTCAGTGCCGACAGGCGAAAGCGGCAACCCCGCGCCCAAAGCGCCGGGACACCGCCCAATGACTATCGGCCGTCGGGAACATCCCGTATCCTCGACTGACAGTGAACTACCCGTTCGAAGTCACCGAACCAGAAGAGACCTATCGCACCGCATGGACCCTAGGCGACTTCCTGATGATCCTCCTCGGCGGAACCTTCATCTCGGGAGTCGAGCTTGAAGATGCCCTCGCTGCCGAGTTGTCTACACCCACTGCTATCGCCATCAGCCTCTTCGCCCAAATGGCCGGATACCTCCTCCTGGTGATTCTGTTGGGGAACCTCCTCCGCCGAAACTGGGACCTCCTCCGCCTCCGAGTCTTCCCCTCCGACGTCGCCTATCTCAGCGTGGGGGTTGGGGTCGGAATCGTCCTCTCCCTGGTTTTCGGGGTGATCGCCGAAGCGGTGGGAATCGAAACCGGCCAGGGAATAGCCGAGACAGCAACCCAGCCTGCCAGTGCCGCAATCAGAATCACAACCATTCTCCTCATCGGATTGATCGGCCCAGTCACCGAAGAGATCGTCTTTCGAGGCGTTCTTCTCGCAGGCCTAGGGAACCGGCTCAAAGCCAATGCGGCAGTATTCGCCAGCGCCACAGTCTTCGCGGCGATCCACATCCTCGACTTCGGAGATCAAGTCCTACTCAAAACCCTGGTCTTCGGGTCGGAACTCCTCCTCGTCGGAGTCCTCCTGGCCGGACTGACAGTCAAACACAACCGTTTGGGCCCGGCGATCTTCACCCACATAGGATTCAACGCTCTCTCCCTTGCAGTCCTGCTCGTGTTACCCGCCTGAACCGAAACCTCAGTCGAGTCCGACAGCCTTCCGGATAACCGACATTGACTTCTCCGCCCGCTCCCGGCCAGCGGCCGCACCCTTAGCCATAATCCGGGCGACTTCACCGTCGTCGAAACCTTCCACCTTCTCCCGGATCGGCGTCAAGGCCTCAACCACAACATCAGCCACATACTGCTTGAACGCTCCATACCCGGCCTCGTGAAATTCTTCCACCAGAGAATCGATTGAACGGCCCGAGAAGAACGAGGCAAGCTCCAACAGATTCGAGATTCCGGCCTTCTTCTCCCAGTCGTATGCAACAAAACGATCAGAATCGGTGACCGCCGACTTGATCTTCTTGGCGATCACATCGGGCTTGTCGGTGAGAAGAACGAAAGCCCCCGTGTTCTCGTCGGACTTAGACATCTTCGACTCCGGGTTCTGCAAAGACATCACCCGAGCACCAATCTTCGGGGTGATACGGTCGGGGACCGGGAAAACGTCCCCAAATCGACTGTTGAACCTCTCCGCCAAGTCGCGCGCCAACTCGAGATGTTGTGTCTGATCGTCGCCGACCGGGACAAAGTGGACACGGTGAATGAGAATATCCGCCGCCATCAGGACCGGGTAAGCGAACAACCCAAGGTTTTGGCCCACCTTGTCGGATTTCTCCTTGTACTGGGTCATCCGTTCGAGCTGGCCCATCCCCGTCACAGTCGAGAGAATCCACGAAAGCTCACTGTGCTGGGGAACATCAGACTGGAAATAGAGAAGAGCGCGGGAAGGATCGATCCCAACCGCCATCAGGGTCTTAGCTGTCGTGAACCGAGACTTGGGGAAAGTCTTTGCGTCGTAGGGGACAGTCATGGCATGGAGATCTACGACGTTATAGATAGTGTCGTATTCGTCCTGCATCTCGACCCAGTTCCTAAGGGCTCCGATCAGGTTTCCAATGTGGAGTTCCCCCGAACCCGTGGGTTGAATCCCCGAAAAGACTCTCTTACGCTCGCTCACTTGTTGCTCCTCGTCTCAGTTGCCGACCGGTCCCCCGCCGGCTCCACAAACCTTCAAAAACAAGACAACCGGCGGTCTCGCCGCCGGCTGTTAGGTAAGAACGCGGCGACGCCGATCAGGTCCACCACCACCAGAACGTCTTCGCAGAATTCATGACAGGATCGTAGCGTCCCCAAAGTCGACCGGAAAAACGGCTTTGGAGATGGCTTCATTCCTCCCGGCTCAGTCTCACCGGACCGACTTTCTCCGGGAATTTCCCAACCCCTCCCCCAAAACAGGTCCGAACGTAATCCATATCCGACTTTCGGTCCTCGCTGGGATAGAAGGGTTCGTGCAGCGTCACAACCTTCTCCTTGAAATCGACCACGCCACACACCACTGGGACACCCAGCCTCAAAGCAACCCTATAGAACCCCGACTTCCATTGCTCCGTGAAAGAACGGGTTTCTTCCGGAGCAAGAACCAGCATCCCCGACTCCAATGCTGCCAGACGCTCAGTCACCTCGTCGACGAAACCTTCCGGCGATCCCCGGTCGACCGGAATCCCACCGAGAGACCTCAAAAACCAGCTGAGAGGCGGCCAGAACAGCGACTTCTTCCCCACAAACAACGGCTTGACCCTCAGATGATGTATCGCTGCCAACAGAACCAGGAAATCCCAGTTAGAGGTGTGCGGCCCGCCGATCAGCACGAAACGGGGAACATCGGGAGCACCCCCCACAAAACTCCAGCCGCGAAGACGATGAATCCAGTAGAACAACCGGTACACACCCATATCCTCGCACAACTCACCACTCCCTGATTCTCACCGCGTCCCAGAATCCCCCTACTCACGGTTCCCATCCCTGAAACAAGAATCAGGGGATTCCCTGATGCACAACCCGCCCAGGTAGACAATGATTGCCCTATGACCACCAAATACCTACCAAGGATCTTTCTGGCGGCGGCCGGGGTTCTGATAATCGGAGCGCTCGCCCTCGCCTGGGGGCGGAGTTCCACCGAAGAATACGATCCCGCCACACCCGAAGGTGTGGTGCAGTCCTTCATCAAGGCGATGCTCGAAGGAGACTACGAAGC
>CAYTVW010000138.1:0-5114 GCA_964441865.1 uncultured Acidimicrobiaceae bacterium | reverse complement strand
GTCGCAGGATTGATGCCAGGCCTAGACACTTTCTCCGCCGTCGACAAGGAAATCTCTTACGGCATGGAGCTTCTCCGTCACGGCGCCACCCCCGTACTCCCAGTCGCTGGTCTTGTCGCGATGCTGGCAATCATCTTCTGGGGATCCGGATGGGCTGCGACAGCGTCGATTCTTGCTGCCCGACCCGAGTTCGCGGGTGCCGTCCCCCTTGCCTTCTATCTTCAGTTGGCCACCATCGACCGGGGAGAATCACCTCTGTGGTCCACTCTCGTATTCATAGTCTCTATCGCTGGTTCCCTCCTGATCTCGGGCACTAACCGAACATCGAAGTCGGCAGAGATGAAATCCCCCGGAGTCTTGACTCTCCCCCGCTACTCGAAAGGCCTCGCCTGGTCTTCAATGATCCTCACCGTCGCCTTAGGAGTCGGCGTCTCACACGCTATAGCCGGTTCTGACATCCAGGGTGGAACTCTCGCTTGGCGAGCTAGTTCTGACGTCGGAGGCCTCTACGGTGGCCGTTCGGGCGAAGTCTTCGCCAACCTGCAACAGAATTTGCTGAATCTGAGTGACGAACCTGTGTTTATCGCAGCGGTCAGTGAGCCTTCACCCCCTAACGAAGAAATCTACTGGCAACTCATCACCCTTGATGTCTACGACGGCAACAACTGGCTCCCCGGCGAATCGGGGTATGCCAGGGGCGGCGTCTCGAGATACGAAAACCCTCAACATCTTTTCCAGGGTCCGACACAGACGGTTGCGGCTCGAATACGGATCGCCAGTCTCACTGGTCAGATCCTTCCCGTTTTGTATTCGACCACCAAGTTGGATAGCAACGAGAGCTACATCTATGACTCGTTTGGGATCAGAAAGGATGGTTCTGTTCGAATAGACGTCTCGATCCGGCCCGAATGGGAGTATCAGATACTTGCTGACCTCCCGATTCCGAATCTCGGCGCTCTGGTCCGTCAAGGAGACGAACTGTCTCCAATGTTCGCAGCGGCCGCCGAAGCCGGGGCCTTCGATCCACCTCCGGGACGCGGTATCACGGGAGCTATCCCAGACGATCTGGACTATTTCACCGAACTCCCACCTACGATCGACTCCCGCCTACGATCGACAACCGCCCAGCTTCTAGGCGAAGCGTCGACCGATTTTGAACGAGGCATTCTCTTGGAGAGTTGGTTCCGGGACGACAGCCGGTTTGTCTACTCGACCGTGGTCGATTCGGGCGGTCAGTATCTGAACCTGATGGATTGGCTTTGGGATCCAACCAGTCTCAACTACAGGACCGGATACTGTGAACAGTTCGCCACGGCGATGGCCCTCATGGCAAGGTCAGTCGGGATTCCATCAAGGGTGGTTCTGGGATATACCCCGGGCGAGTTGATGGAACAAGCGAACGGAACCGAGGTTGTCGTCATCCGAGCCCGTAATGCCCACGCCTGGGTACAGCTCTGGATGGACGGACAGGGTTGGGTCAGGTTTGATCCGACTCCGAGATCCGATCAGGTCAACCCTGGGATAACAGAAACCGCATTCGACTTCGATCCTTCGGTCTATCTTCCAGCCCCTGATCCTTCTACCCTCCCGGACCCCCAGAGACCGTTACCCAACGATCCGGAGACGCCCACAACGGTACCGACACCCGGACTCGAAGGCCTCGACAGTCCATTCCGTTTGGTGATTCCCCCCTGGTTGAAATGGATCTTGGGGTTGCTTGGCGGATGGATGCTCATCCCCCTGACCCGTCTAGCTGCTCGGAAACGGAGGATCCTCGCGACTCGGCGAGGCAACGTCGTCGCTGCTTGGAACGAAATCATGATCCGCTTAAGAAGGTTGGGAGATTCCGTCCCCAGTCACCTGACGCCGCTGGAACTGGCCGCTGTCACCGGGAAAGAGCTTGAGCCTCTCGCCACCATTTACACGGCACATGTCTGCGAAGGCCTTCCGCGGGGAAACCTAGAAACCGCCTTCCACAAAGCGGACTCGTTGTTTGGCAGGAAATACGAAACCTCGGAACGCTTCAGGTCTTGGATTGGGATTCCTCTCCCCAGACGCATCAGCCCCGAGCGGCGCTCCGCACTTCTTCGATCACGTCATCTTCAGAAGCTCGAAGAAGATCGAGGAATCGGTCCCGGTCAAGCTCAAAGCGAGTGACGTCGTCTTCCACCTTCCGAGCTATTTCGCCTATCTCCACGAAGAACGCAAGCTGCCCGTCTCTCAGAGCATCTAACAACTCACCGTCTTGAGCCCCAACGGAGAATACGCTCGCACCATCGGTCACTAGTTTCAGGTCTCCTAGATGACTGTCCATGTCACCGTTCCGCCGGAGATAGTTCCACGCCCGCCGGACCCTTTGAAGAGAGAGCCCATTGTCAAGAAGACTCTTCACAACCCGCAAGGCCACCAGATCGCGAAACGAATAGAGCCGCCGGACACCAGGTCTCCCCCCGGTCCTCTGAATCGAGGGGGAAACCAATCCAACTCGATCCCAATAGCGAAGCTGATGGTGCGTGCAGTTCGACAAGCGAATCGCCTGTTCGGCAGTGAATTCTTCCTGCAAGACAGACCTCTCAAACGTCAGAGATCATGGCCAACGGACCACGATCAAAACCCAAATGTTGACAAGCCCCCGGAGGGGTATTCATCGAACCCCTCCATAAGAAACGCGACCGCGGCATTCCGGTCAGATGGGCTCGATAATCGCACTCTAGCGAGCCTGGATCAGTCTCGCCTCTTCCCGTCGGGAGGAGTTTCCGGTTTTCCAAAAGAATCTTCTCCGAACAGACTTTTCCCCACCCCTCTCAGGGACAGCGAGCGGAGAAGCGAGGTAGTCGAAACGACAATCAGGACAAAACCGAGAGCACCCAATAATGGTGTCACAGTGAAGAGAGTCAGAATCGCAAGTCCAAGGACTATTCCGGCGATCGGCAGCCGAACTCCCCTGCGCCCTCCAACTGTGTTGGCGAGCTGAGGATCTTCCTCGTAGAGCCTCCGCTCTATCTCCTGAAGAATCTGCTGTTCCCGATCATCCAGCGGCACTGACTTACCTCTCTTCGGTCTGCGATACGCCCCGCACACAAAGTATATGCTCATAATGCCGCCAAGTCGTCACCCCCTTTTTTTCTCAAGGATCTTGGGACTGTGGTCGGCGAGCCTAGTTAGGCGGAAACCCGATCCCAGACTTGATGGTTGCTCCCCCGAATCTTGCCCGAACGGAATCAACCGCTCTCTCCAATTCACCCCAACGCAAATCTGCTTCGATCTCCAACTGCCTCGGCAAGTTGGCTTCGAGAAGACCCCCTGCACAGATCCCAATAAGGCGGATAGGCGATCCAGCCATCTCAGATTCTTCGAAAAGCCGCAAAGCGGCGCCGTAGATCTCATGGCCCACCTCGGTAGGCGACAGGAGCGTCTCCCTCCGAGTCATCGTGGTGAAATCACCGAGACGGAGCTTCACACAGACCGAACTAGCCAAGAATCCTTCCTTCCTAAGCCGAGACGCCAGACGACTCGCCTGGACTCTCAGGACGCCCGTAATAGCTGCAGGCTCATCGATATCTCTCGGGAAGGTCTCTTCAACCGAGATAGACTTGGTTGTCTTGTCTGATTCCACCGAATCGTGGTCTTCTCCGTTGGCAAGTCGCTTGAGATGGATTGCAGCAGATTCCCCCAGATTCCTTCTCAAAGCACCGTCAGGGACTTCGGCCAATTCGCCAACGGTCGTAATCCCCATCCTCGCCAATTTGGCTTGTGTGACCGGTCCGACCCCCCACAGTTTGTCAACCGTTAGAGGATGGAGAAACGCCCGGACTTGATCGTATGCGACGCCGAATACCCCGTCCGGTTTCGCCTGTTTCGACGCCATTTTGGCCAAGAATTTGTTCCTGGCAATCCCTACCGAACAAGGGAGTCCGATCTCAACACGAATAGCTCGACGGATCTCGTCGGCCACTTCCCGGGGGAGATTGAAATGTCGACGGAGACCCGATATGTCGAGAAAAGCCTCATCGAGAGAGACCGGCTCAATCTTCGGTGTGAAAGACTCAAACACTCCAAAGACTTCCCTCGACACCTTCAGGTAGTCGCCGTGGTTGGAATCGACTAACACCAATCCAGGGCAGAGCCTCAATGCTTGGGATACTGGCATCGCAGAACGAACACCAAATCGTCTCGCTTCATAGCTAGCCGACGCGATCACCGACCTTGGGCCCGTGCCTCCGACGGCGACCGGACGATTCTTCAGACCAGGATTCCTCAGCCTTTCCACTTCCACGAAAAATGCGTCCATATCTACGTGGAGAATCACTTCGGACCATCCCATCATCGCCCGAACATTAGTTCGATACTGCCGAGAGTCATTGATCTTCTAGAATCCTGTTATGGCTTCACTAGTTCATCTGGTTCGCCACGGCGAAGTCGAGAACCCCGAAAACATCATTTACGGCGAACTCCCCGGGTTCGGCCTGAGCGAAGAAGGCTTGGATCAGGCAAAGAAGGTTGCGCGTCACTTGGCGAGTCGTCCAATCGTCGCCGTCTGGTCGTCGCCCCTCGAAAGGGCTCTCTCCACCGCTGCCGAAATCGCCAAGCCGTTCGGACTCTCAGTACGAATCGACATTGAACTTGGTGAATGGAGAGGGATGGAGCCTTGGACTGGTCTCAAATGGGAGGAGCTCCCCCAAGACCTACTCCAGATCTACCTCGACGATCCAATTCGTTTCGAGGTAGGCCCGGAAACGCTCCAGGACCTTGCCCGTCGAATGAGTTCCGCATTGACGCGCGTCTCAGAATCGGTTCAGGTCGGCGAAATTGTGGTCGTCTCCCACCAGGACCCAATCCAGGCAGCCCGTCTGACGTTAACCGGAGGATCGCTGGATCGCTTGAGCCTTGATAAACCTGGACATGGTTCGGTCGTAGCGCTCCGGCCCGGGAATCCCTGGGAAGAGATCCCGATCTGGAGCCTCGATTAGCCCTACTTCCACGAATTGAATTCCCCCACTCCCCTTCAACACCATACCCGTTGTTGAGATCCCATTATCGATCCATCAATCGTCGCCACGGGTCGGGTTGTGAAGGAGCCCGGGCGGTTGCCCGGGCTCCTTTTGTTTTTCACT
>CAYTVW010000137.1:0-5116 GCA_964441865.1 uncultured Acidimicrobiaceae bacterium | reverse complement strand
ATTCCTCGTTGTTCATAGCCGGTGTCCTGCTAGCCAGATGGAAAGAGAGGGAGGACTTCTGGGTGGAGAGGCGTACTCGCATTGAGAAGCGTTCCGCTACCTCGGGTCAGCCAGTTGAGGCCGTCGGAGCTTCGGCGAAGGTTCGTTCTGACGCTCCAAAGGTTTCGAGTGGAGCTGTCCAGGCTCCGAAATCTGTTGGCTCGGCGCCAAGACCTCCCAAGAAGAAGAAGCGTTAGTTACACTTCCCAGGTGGATTACATCAGGAGTCTCATCAGGACGGTCCCCGACTATCCGAAGCCGGGGATCGAGTTCTACGACATAACCCCCGTTCTGGGCGATTCGGCCGCGTTTTCTCGTCTCATCGAGGCTCTCGCTGAACCATATTTGGACGCGGGAATAACCAAGGTCGCCGGGATTGAGGCCAGAGGTTTCATGCTGGCTGCCCCGGTTGCTGAGAAGCTTGGAGCTGGATTCATCCCTATCCGGAAACCGGGGAAGCTCCCCTACCAAACTCGGAAAGCCGAATACGCTCTCGAATATGGGTCGGATGCACTGGAGGTGCATGTCGACGCTGCCAGACCAGGCGATCGCGTTCTCCTCGTCGACGATGTGATTGCGACGGGAGGGACAGCGGGGGCTGCGATTGGGCTTATTCGAGGACTTGGAGCAGAGGTGTCCGCCTTTGTGGTGTTTGTAGAACTCGCATTCTTGAACGGGACCGAAACACTTGAAGAGGTGCCATTCCGTGCCCTCCTCCGATACGACTGACCCTAAACCACCGACCAGGGTGAATCCTGACCGGATGTTTAAGCGTCTGGTCGAGAAGTACCTTGCGGATCGGGATCCAAACGAAATCGCGATCCTCAAGCGGGCCTACTCCATGGCGAAAGCGGCGCACGCTGGGCAAGTTCGGAAGTCGGGGGAGCCGTACATCACTCACCCGGTAGCAGTGACAGAGCTTCTATGCCAATACGACATGGACATCGCGTCTCTGGTGGCGTCGCTTCTTCATGACGTGATCGAAGACACTCCTGTCACCCTTGAAGAGATTCGGGCTGAGTTCGGGGATGAAGTCGCAATGCTCATAGATGGGGTGACCAAACTCGACAAGATCCAATATCACACGAGGGAAGCGGCCCAAGCGGCAACCATCCGAAAAATGGTGGTAGCGATGGCGCAAGACCTACGTGTCTTGATGATCAAACTCTGCGACCGGCTCCACAATATGCGGACTGTCTATGCCTTGCGCCCGGAGAAAGCCCAACGAGTATCCGCTGAGACACTGGATGTCTACGCACCGCTCGCGCATCGTATCGGGGCCCAGACTATCAAGCATGAACTAGAGGATCGGTGCTTCGAGGTCCTATATCCAGGGCCACACAACGAGATCGAGGCGATGCTGGCCGAGAGAGCGCCTCAGCGGGAGGTGTTCCTCGAAAAAGTGAAAGCCGAAGTTGAGACGATGTTGTCTGAGGCAGGTATCGAGGCCACAGTCAGCGGTCGCCCGAAACACAACTACTCGATTTATCGGAAAATGGTTGAACAGCATCGGCCGTTCGAGGACATTTACGATCTGGTCGGCATCCGGATAGTCACTGAGACTATTCCCGCCTGCTATGGAGCTCTCGGACTGGTCCATGCCAGGTGGGTCCCAATCTCCGGGCGGTTCAAAGACTACGTAGCTATGCCCAAGTCGAACTTCTACCAGTCTCTTCACACCACTGTGATAGGGCCGGACGGTAAGCCTCTGGAAGTTCAGATCAGGACTGGGGAAATGCACCATCTGGCCGAGGTGGGAATAGCCGCCCATTGGAGATATAAGGAAGGTGCTGAATCGGCGCATCTTTCTTGGATCGGCGAATTCCGCGGAATCGAAGATGAAACAGATCCGGAAGAGTTTCTAGATCATCTCAAAATGGATCTATACCAAGAAGAGGTCTTCGTGCTCACTCCGAAGGGTGACGTCAAGGCGATCCCGCGAGACTCCACCGCCGTCGATTTCGCCTATGCCGTCCACACGGAGATTGGGCACAGATGCGTAGGCGCAAGAGTGAACGGTCGACTGATGCCTCTTTCCACGAGACTCGAATCCGGCGACATTGTTGAAATCATCACCTCGAAATCTCTGGAGGCAGCGCCTTCGAGGGATTGGCTGAATTTCGTCAGGACCTCAAGGGCGAAATCGAAGATCAAGGGATGGTTCCTCAAGGAGCGACGAGAACAAAGCACAGTCGACGGACGCGACATGGTTTCGGGGCTGCTCAGAAAAGAAGGGCTTGGCCTTTCGGCCGCGGAGAGGGAGCGGCTATTTGAAGAAGTGGCCGGAGAGTTGGGGAAGCCAGACGTCGATTCGATGATGGCGGCGGTCGGTGAGAACGAGATTTCGGCCAGCTCGGTTGTCCGACGGCTCGTACGTCTTGTCCGCCCGGGTGAAGATGAAGATGACCTGCTGGCGCCAATTCGGCCACGTCGGTATAGGGCGAGTGGTCCGGGGATAATCGTCGAGGGGAACGAAGACATGTTGGTCCGGATCGCACGTTGTTGTGCGCCCGTGCCGGGGGATCCGATCGTAGGGTTTGTCACGGTGGGGAGAGGGGTCTCGGTGCATCGGGCAGACTGCACCAACGTCTCTAATCTTGAGGGCGCTCAAGGGGAGAGGATGATAGAAGTTGCCTGGTCAGCTGATCGGGTGGGGACCTTTGCGGTTTGGGTCCAGGTCGAGGCTCTCGATCGGACGAAGTTGCTGAGAGATGTCACTGGAGCCATCGCCGATTTGGGGGGAAACATTGTCGCTTCGAGTTCTTACACCGGGAATGATCGGGTTGCAGTACTTCGGTATGAGGTCGAGCTTTCAGATCCCGGGCAGGTTCCTCGCCTGATAAGTGATCTCAGGGGAGTCGAAGGGGTGTTCGCTGCTCATCGATTGGTGTCTGAACCGGACTGATGGTTAGACCAAACCGTGACTAGTCCACTAGGCTACTGGTGACTTGGGCGCTCCGGCTGGGAATTCGTTCTCAAGCCTGGTCTTCGGTGCGCCGATGTCTCGGTAGTCAGCAATAGGAGCTAGACGGGGCATGTTTCGAAACCTTTCGATCGCGCGCAAGATGGCGCTGGCGTCCATTCCCGTGCTTATCGCACTGGGTGCCGCCGCCGGGAAGGTCGTGTGGGACGAGTTAGACCGAGTCGGGTCTAACCGTCGAACTGCGATGCTCGCGGAGACGATGAGCGATATCGTTCTCGTCCTGGAGGGTATTGACGCTGAATCCAAAGACACTATCGGTTATGTCTACGACAAGACCATCGATTTGGGTCCGATTCGACAAGCCACGAATCAGAGCCTCAATGCTCTTGAGAAATCAGTCCGAGATCTGGACGACGAAGAGCTCGAACTCGGTGTCAAATCAACCCGAGAAACACTGACGGCAATTCGCGAAAGAGCAGACGGCGGGATCGGAGCCGACTTGGTGTTCGCGGGTTTCGCCGACGCCGAGAACACCCTGTTGGCGCTCTCAGAATCGATTCCTGGGCGAGTGTCGGATGAGAATTTTGCCCGACAGTTGAAGGCCATTGAGAAGGTCGCTCTTGCTCGTACCTATGGTGCTCGTCAGACCCGAATGATCGACGACTATGTGTGGGAGACGACGATCCTAGGGCCCGGTGGCATTCCAGAGGTCGAGAATCGGCAGGCGATCGTAACCGACGCTAACCGCGGGCAGATCTCAGACCTGAATGACCAGATGTTGGAAGCCCTCCGATACATTCTCGCTACCGCTCCGAAAGATTTTTACGACAGGGTCGGCGAAGCAGTCGAGGTAGGCCAAATCAATAGAGCGACCAAAGAAATCGACACTTTGGTCGACGCCCGTCCGTTCTCCTCATTGACCGTTGCCGGTTGGGACTCTCTGTTGGGCGAACGGCAGGACGCCCTGGCTGATCTAGCCCAGGATTTGTCCGATCGAGTGAGATCCAGCGCTTCTCGCCAGGCTACCGCCCGTCAGATCCAGGCGATTCTTCTGGTCGGTGTCGCTCTGGGTGTCGCGATCGCTGCTTCGTTGGTGACCTTGTCGATGTCGCGTTCCATCGTCCGTCGAATTCAGTCGGTCGCAGAACGCGCTATCTCAGTGACTGAAAACCATCTCCCCGCGTTGGTGGAGGCCATCTCTCGGCCAACTGACGACGCCTCCTTGCCTGCTGTCACTGCAATTCGAGACTCCGGTGGGGATGAGGTCGGTGAGTTGGCGCGCTCGTTCAACGCTCTTCAAACCACTCTTGACGACGTAGCCAGGCGTCAGTTGTCGGTGCTGCGCAAAGGCGTGGCTGACATCTTCGTCACGCTGGCTCGCAGGAACCGAAGCCTTATTGACCGTCAGCTGTCAGTTATCGACGAACTGGAGCGAGGTGAGGAAGACCCCGAGAAGTTGGGGGAGTACTACCGGCTCGACCACCTGGCAACTCGAATGCGCCGGAACGCCGAGTCTCTTCTGGTTCTTGCTGGTACAGAGTCCCAGAGGAAATGGCGGAAGTCGACTCCGATCGACGACGTCATTCGTGCTGCCATCGGTGAGGTGGAGGACTATCAGCGGGTCGATGTGCTTGCTCTTGAGCCTCTGTACATTGTTGGATCTGCTGTCTCCGATATGGCTCACCTGCTTTCTGAGATTCTTGACAACGCCACATCATTCTCGCCTCCGAACACGCGAGTCCGTATCGCCGGGCACTTCGATAACGCCGGATATCTCCTCAGCGTCTCCGATCGGGGTGTCGGGCTAGGCGATAAGAGGCTGATGGAACTCAACGAGATGTTGATTAACCCTCCGGTGATTGGGCTCGCTCTCGAATCCACCCTCGGTCTATTCGTGGTTGCCCGTTTGGCCCAACGTCACGGGATCATGGTGCGGTTGGTGCATGGGTCTCCGGGTACCACTGCCCAGATCATCCTTCCCCCGGATCTTTTCCAGGCGGCGACCGACTCACCTCGGGCGATTTCGTCTTCGGGGCAACCAGCAGCTCGGCTTCCCGGGTCGACAACCCCCCGGCCAGAGGCTCCAGCGCCGTCTGCCGGTACTTCGACTACCGGCCCTGGAGACGCTGGTCCGTCGAGGAGCACAACCTCCCT
>CAYTVW010000136.1:0-5116 GCA_964441865.1 uncultured Acidimicrobiaceae bacterium | reverse complement strand
TCCTCGGCCACCGTATCGCGGAGCCCAGCGTTCAACTCCGCTATGTCCCTGGTGGAGAGCGAGGTAATCGAGGAGTCAGCGTTCATGTTCAACCGAATGGTAATTGACACTATCCCCATAGGAGAAATACTGGCCGCCCATCCTCCCAGGATCTCCGCAGTACCCCTACTGGAAAAGGTCTAGCCGGGTTGGTCCGCCTCGACCTCGGCAGGGAGCAACGCGTCTTTGTGGAAGACCGAGATGATGTTCCAGAGCATCCATCCAAGATCGTGAGCTTCGGCGGCATCGATCTGAGCCCGGACGTTCTCTGTCCCATAACCGAAATCTTGCAGCCAGGGACGAATCACCGCGCCTTGAGATTGGCGTCGGAGACCATCGTCGATCGAACCGTAGACAATCCGATAAGGCTCATCGACTGGCCTGGGGATCCCGGCCCAGCCCTTTCCAAAGTGCGAGGGGTAGAGCATCGGCGACACTACATCCAGCTCGGCGGTGAGCATCTTCCAGGACTGGCCGATCCCGCCGTCGTCCCGAGCTGTCGTCATGAACCCGAAAACGTCGGCTGCTAGAGCACAGCCCTTCGGGTGAAGCCTCGCCTTAGCCTCCCTGAACAACGAACCTATCGCTTCGTTCCTCGCTGTATCACTCGAAGCCTCCCCGTCGTAACGAGCGTTCTCAGGACGCCCGTCGGGGAAACGGATGTAGTCGAGTTGGATTTCGTCCACGCCCAGATCACACGCCTCCTCAGCAAGCTGGAGAACATACTCACGAGCGTCCGCGTCGGTGGGATCCAAGAAATACTGGCCGCCCCTATGGTATGGAGCGCCAGTACTCGCATCCCAAACCGCCATCTCCGGATACAACTTGGCCACCACCGGATCCTGAAAAGCCACGATCCGACCAATCAGGTATATGCCTTCAGCCTCTAGAGCCGTGGCCACACTCTCCAAGTCGTAGTAACGGCGGATCGAATGCTGAGCCCAGGAGACGTCGGAATCGTAGAAGATGGTCGCCCAGTCGTCCTTCAGGTCGAGCGTAATGGCGTTGAGCTCGGTCGAACGCACCAGCATCAGCATGGAATTCCAACGTCCCTGATCTCCCAACACGTCTCCCGCGACATGAATTGATTTGATCTTCCGAGGCGCAATCACATACTCCGAAGACCCCGGAGATCCGTCCCAAGTCGTATCGGTCCTCACCCAGGCCGGCCGGAATACCTCGATATCGCCAGGTTCGGCTCTCCTGACAGCGAACTCCCCCTCTGCATTGGTGACGCCCGCACCCAGGGTTGTCTTGACCTGAACTTCGCTAACTGGCCGGCCAAAAGGATCGACTACCTTCCCACGGAAAATCGCCGGGTCTATCTGGGCGGTGACAGTTGAGTCACCATGCTTCGGGACCCAAATCCAACTGGTCAAGAAACCAGGCGCTGACAAATCAATCTGCCGCCCCCTCCATCTCCCGCCGATAGTCGCCTTCCCGTCGTCACCGGTGACAACGATCAGGTCTCCCCCCGACTTGATCTCAACTCCAGATACGGGAGAACCGGTGTCATCGAGGACGAGCAGATCGACCGGAGACCCCGCCGACGCCGCCGAAAAAGCCCACGTCATAGTGAGAAGCAACACCAAAACAGTGAGAATCCATCTCCTGCGGTTCTTGCGGTTGATCTTCACAGGCACCTCATCGATCGTTTTGTCCGGAAGTGGCTCCGAGTTCGGAAGACGTGTCCCGCACAAACCCTACCGAACTGACGACATTAGGAGTATTCCTCTTATACCTTGACCCCGACGACACAGGTGGGCTACCCAGGAAACACGGCCAAGCACCCCACGTCGGAAGAAGGGGAACTGAAACGAGACGACACAACTCGATTTCCGATGCTGTCGGACTCTATCTCGATGAGGTCTCGACCCACGTCCTGTTGGATGCAGAAGACGAAATCCGACTCGCCCGTTCAATAGAACTAGGCCGGAAAGCCTCGGCCCGCCTCGAACTCGATCCTGTACCAATACCTGCGGAAGAACGGATAAGACTCAGGCGAATTGTCGAACAAGGCGACGCCGCCAAAATGGCATTCATTCGCTCCAACCTTCGGCTGGTGATCTCAATCGCGAGGAAATACACGGGACGAGGACTCGATCTCCTCGACCTGATTCAAGAAGGAAACCTCGGGCTGATACGGGCGGTAGAAAAATTCGACTGGAGAAAGGGCTTCAAGTTCTCCACGTACGCCACCTGGTGGATTCGTCAAGCCATCACTCGAGGACTCGGGAATGCTGGTCGTACCATTCGGTTGCCAGTCCATATGGCCGACACAGTAAGACTCGTCGCTGAAACTCAACAGAGTCTCACCGAAGAACTCCGCCGGAACCCAACGCTGGAAGAAATCTCATCGGTAACAGGAGTCGAGCCCGATCGAGTACGAGCTGCGCTTGAAGTCCCCACGGACACTGTGAGCCTCGACAAACCCGTTGGCGACGACGGAGAATCGGAACTCCACGAGTTCGTGATCGATATAAGGACCCACGATCCTTTCGCCGAGGTTGCCGCGTCCATAACAATCACTCAGATCGAGAGAGCCCTTGATTCTCTCACTGAACAGGAACGGACTGTGGTCGAGCTCAGGTTTGGTCTCAGCGGAAACGACCCGTGGACACTTTCAGCAGTTGGAGAGATGCTGGGGATAACCCGGGAACGGGTCCGTCAGATCGAAGGAAGAGCGCTTGCCAGATTGCGTCACCCTTCAATCGGGATTGACCTCGAATCCTTGCTATAGACCCAGCCACAACCGCGTGGTTAGAACCCGTTCGGAATAACCCAATTCAGCCGATCGCTCCCGCTTCGGTCATATTCAACTCGATCAGCCGATTGAGTTCGACCGCATACTCCATCGGAAGCTCCCTGACAATCGGTTCTATGAATCCGGCGACGATCATCGAAGTCGCCTGCTCTTCGGTTAGGCCACGACTCATCAAATAGAACATCTGCTCCTCGCCGACCTTGGATACGGTCGCCTCGTGACCTATCGACGCGTCATTCTCTTCGATTTCCATATATGGGTACGTATCTGACCTGGATTTGTCGTCGAGGATCAGCGCATCACACCGGACAAAGCTCTTAGCCCCCTCGGCTCCCGGCTCCACCCTGACGAGGCCCCGATAGCCTGCCCGACCTCCGCCTTTCGAGATCGACTTCGAGGTAATTGTCGAAGTGGTATTGGGGGCAACATGAACCATCTTGGCTCCTGTATCTTGGTGTTGTCCCTCCCCCGCAAAAGCTACCGAGAGAACCTCACCGTGCGCTCCAGGCTCCATCAACCATATGGAGGGATACTTCATAGTCAGTTTTGACCCGAGGTTCCCGTCCACCCACTCCACCGTGGCATCGGCGTAGGCGGCGGCTCTCTTGGTCACCATGTTGAAGACATTGGTCGACCAGTTCTGGATCGTCGAATAACGACATCTTCCACCCTTCTTCACCACAATTTCCACCACGGCCGCATGGAGCGAATCACTCGAATAGATCGGGGCAGAACACCCCTCGACGTAGTGACAGTAAGCGTCTTCGTCGATGATGATCAGGGTTCTCTCGAATTGACCCATATTCTCGGCGTTGATCCGAAAATAGGCTTGAAGAGGTTGGTCGAGTTTCACTCCTGGGGGCACATAGACAAAAGAACCTCCCGACCAGACTGCCGAGTTGAGGGCTGCGAATTTGTTGTCTCCTGGGGAGATAACTGTCCCGAAGTGTTGACGGACCAGTTCCGAGTATTCCCGCAGACCTGTGTCCATGTCACAAAACACGACGCCAAGTTCCTCTAGGTCTTCGCGGTTCTTGTGATAGACCACTTCCGACTCATACTGAGCCGTGACTCCAGCCAAATACTTCCTTTCGGCCTCAGGAATCCCAAGCTTCTCATAGGTCGCCTTGATCGACTCCGGCACCATGTCCCAGTCGCGGGCCTGATCCTCGGTTGGCTTCACGTAGTAATAGATATCGTCGAAATCGATCTCAGCAAGCAGCTCCAACCCACCCCAATTCGGCATCGGCTTTTCTAGAAAACGCTGGTAAGCCCTGAGACGGAATTCGAGCATCCATTCCGGCTCCTTTTTCATCCCGGACATCTGTCGAATGATCTCTTCGTTCAGGCCCTTCTCAGGCTTGAATACGTATCCTTCCTGGGAGTCGTGCCAACCCAGTTGGTATGAGCCGAGATCTAGATCGACGGTCGACATTGTCCTCACCTATCCGCCCAAGAAGAGGCGGTTCGTTTCTACTACCCACATAGTGTAAATAGGGATTCGGCCAAAAGGAAAAGAAGATCTCCTACCCACCCTCGCCTACTCCGGGCTAATTGATCTCTCCCTCAACCTTGTTGATATGGTGCATACCGACAGAGAAAGGCTTCGTCCAATGACCGTCGATGTAACAGGATTTCGAGAGGGAGCCGAGGAGGAACTCACCAACCACATCCTGCCTTGGTGGATCACCTTCGGCCCTGACAAGACAACCGGTCGGTGGGCCGCCGAATTGGACCATCAGAACAACCCTGTCGATGGCGCCAACGAGGGATTGATCCTCAACGCCAGACTCCTCTGGACATTCGCCGCTGCCTACCGAGCTATCCCGGACACCCGGTATCTTGAGATGGCAGAACGGGCGAGACAAGTCCTGGACGGGTTTTTCGCAGACCGAGAACTCGGTGGTGCTTACTGGGCACTAGACCGAGACGGTTTCCCAGTCGACGACCAGAAGCTGCTCTATGGTCAAGCTTTCTGGGTCTATGGGCTGACGGAATTCGCTTTGGCAACTGGGACATCCGAGACCTACACCCAAGCCATGAATCTTTGGCGGCTTGTGGACTCTCAGGCCCATGACGAGACAAATCTGGGTTTCTTCGAGAATTTCAATCGAGATTGGAGTCTCCGTGCGAATGGCCGATTGAGCGACGCCGACCTCGCCGAGCCGAAGTCGATGAATGCTCATCTCCACGTCTTGGAGGCCTTGACCAACCTCGCGAGGTTGAATACGGCACCAGAGATCATCGAGCGTTTGGACGAGACGATCCTCGTTTTCGAGCGCCACATCATTCGGCCCGATTCTCGATCGGTAG
>CAYTVW010000135.1:0-5124 GCA_964441865.1 uncultured Acidimicrobiaceae bacterium | reverse complement strand
AACACGAAAGACCAGAACCACCAGTAGTAGTCGTGGTCGGACGAGTCGTAGTCGTCGTAGTCGTAGGACGAGTAGTCGTAGTCGTCGGACGAGTAGTCGTAGTCGTTGGACGAGTAGTCGTAGTCGTTGGACGAGTAGTCGTGGTCGTGACTTGGGTTGTAGTCGTAACTTGTGTTGTGGTTGTGGGGGTTACTCCGGAAGGATCTCCGTAGAGGATTCCACGGCCGTTCGTTCCGAGATACACCCTTCCGTAGATCCTCGGATCTCCGGTTATGGCCTCACCCATATTCCCGTATTGGTGTGCGTCGTCATTGATGCGGACCCAGGCGCCTCCGAGATTGTCGGAGCGGAATACGCCTTGGACTCCATCGACGACCCCAACCAGGTAGAGAGCGTGATAGCTCTGACCGGGAGCGGCCTTCCCTAACCCGATGTTCCGGGCAGAAGAGACCGTCGGGATCTTCGAGAATGACATTCCACCATCGACCGAGCGGAAGAGGCCGGTATCACCTGCCAACCAGATGTCTCCTTCGTGTCCGGGGGCTGCCTTGAACTTGGCAGAGGTCGGGAGGCCAGTAGCGGCCGGAGTGAAGCTCTGCCCGCCGTTGGTGCTCCTGTAGAAGGTCCCACCGCTGAATCCATAGAAGACAGCCGGATTGACTCGATCAGACTCGACGATTGCCTCCTGAGGGATACCCTGCGATTGGGTCCAGCTATTCCCGAACCCGACCGAGTAGACCACCTGTGAAGCCTTGGGAGCCCAAACGAAACGACTTCCGTCGGCATTGACCGCAACAGTCCCGCCTTCGTTGATTCCGCCCGGCTCACTCGCCTGGAACCAGTTCCCTCCCCCATCGGTGGAGAAAGCCACGTGACTGTCGTTAGGGCGATCGGCGTCGGTGAAGTTGCCGGCACGGACCATCACCGAAGGGTTCAATTCGGCGAAATCGACGCTGGTGGTTGACGTGAACCCCGGTGATGTGAACATCATCGGTGGAACACTGGTTAGCGAAGAGTGCCTGAATCCACCAATGTCGCCTAGTGCGCTGACCAGAGGCGCGCCGGACGGCGGACTCATCAGGTCGAGAACCGCAGTCTCCTCAAGACCGAGGATCATCGGGGTGATGAGAATCTTTCCACCGCTATCCCAATCCGTCAGGTTTTCCGTTCCGTAGATCGTGGCGCCGGTGCCATACATCATTCGGTCGGAGTTGAACGGATCGATCTCGAACGATTCGGTCATCCAACCCAGTTTGGGCGCAGTCTCCGGAGGTGCCGGGTTGAGTCCGAAGGTCAACCAAGGTGTCACCGAGATGTTCTGGGTGAACCGGGTGGTCATGTTCGGATAGCTTTCCCAGTCCCAAATCCGAGTCCAGGTAGCGCCACTGTCTGTGGTCCTGAAGATGATGATGTCCGGCCACCAAGAGATCTGGGTGACCACCATCAGTGTTCCGGGATTCTGGCGGTCGATGGTCAGGCCGCTGTATCCGAAGTAGTTGTCGGAACTCGAAGACGGGATCGGGCTGACGTTGAGCCAGGTCCCAGTAGCAGTCTGGTAGCGCCAGACGTCTCCGTGGGCTCCGTCGTAGGGTCCGCCAGTATCGCTAGTGGCGATGTACAGATAACCGTTTACCTCATCCAGGACACCTTTGTGGGCGATGAAACCGGTCGGTTGGCCTGCAACGCGTTCCCAACTGGTACCACCGTTAGTCGTCCGGTAGACGGTGTTCTCAAGGTCGGCGACGCCGACATAGATGGTCTGAGTATTCGAACCAGCAGAACCGGTCCGTGGGTCGAATGTCACCCACACCACTCCTTGGATATCGCCCGAGTAGGCGTTCCCCGGTTCGGCGATGTAGTTCCCGACGTTCGGGAAGTTGGACACTTTCGACCAACTCACGCCAGCGTTGGTGCTCTTCCATAGCCCGTTTCCGCTAGGGGCTCCGAAATACAGCGTGTTTGGATTGTTCGGGTCTACTGCCAGACGTTCACCCATTCCTCGCCCAGGCATGTTCCCGCCGAGCTTGAAGGGGAGTTCTGTTACTTGCCAAGTAACCCCTCGATCCGACGAACGCAGAATCGCGCCGTTGTTCGGATCCCAGTCGTTTGTGTACATTCCGACTGCCGCGTAAACGCGATTGGCGTTTGACGGGTCTGGAGCGATGCTGACTACACCGTTGTATCCCCAGTTCTCCCATCCGACCCAGTCGAGAAGCGGTATCCACCGTTTCGTCGACTGGTTCCATCGGTATGCGCCGCCAATGTCGGTGCGAGCGTAGATCAGGTTTCTCTCCGCCCGGCTGAAGATGATGCCGGGGACGAAACCACCGCCACCAATCTGTACGTTGTTCCATTCATATTGCTCGGCTGGTGCAGCCGAGGCTATAGGCGCGACTGCCACCACTGACGCTCCCAGTAGCGCCAACGGCAACAGCACGCGAGCGATTCTCGATCGCATGAGTTTCCCTCCTCCGTTTGAGCGCGCCGACCTCAAAGTTCCAGTCGAAACGCGCGGTAAACGATAGACATTCTTTCAGAGCGCGCGACTGACAACGTTGGAAATTTCTTTCAACGGCTTTTCCGGAGGGATCGACCAGAGTCGGATTCCCGAAGCGGGATGTTCAGTCGCAGTCGAGGTATCCATCTCCCACAACGATGCCGCTAACAGGGGCCGAAGGGTTCGGCGTGTCGGGGTCTGGGTTGAAGGAAGTGAACGAATAACCGTCGATTTCGAGGTAGTCGAGCGAGAACTCGGTTGGGCGGATGGTCCCACCCAGTTCAGCGACAACGTCGGACATGATGTCGCCGAATCGAACACCTTCGGGGAGGGATGAGACTGCTGGACTGTTCCTGAACGGTTTGCCATCTTCGTCGAGCATGTAGGCGAATCCGACAAGACCCGTCAGGGAACTACCACTGAACCCGGTAGTGAATATCACGTCGAGCGATCCCCAGACGAGGTGCCGCATGTTGTAGGTCTCTGCGAAGTAGGGACAGCTAATCTCCGAGTCGTCGTCGTCAGGCTCACCAAACACTTCGATCAGGGCACCGACTGCAGTTTCAGTGTCGGTTCCGAACGGGATACCGACCAATTCTGGTTCACCGGTGATGTCAAAAACGGTTTCCTCGATCGGGACGGAGGTCGCCTCGGTCGTTGTACTCACTGCCTCTGTCGTGTCGGTCGACTCCGTGGTTGTCGTCTCCGTAGTGGTTGTCTCGGTGGTCGTTGTCTCGGAACCGCTACCGCCACACGCCGAGACCACCAACATCGCTGCCATCAACTTGGCCAGATTCTTGATCATGGAGTACTCCTTGACATTGCCATCCGTGAGGATCGCCCTCTGCACGGTGTTTCTCGTTAGTTGGTCGGGACAGAGGCTAGACGGAATCCGGTGTTTCATCGCACTCGGGAGAGGCGGCAACTCGCCTCAGAGCTTGAAGGGGACGATCTCCGGACAGTGGGTCGCGACGGCTAGGGTAATTTCATGAAAAGTATGAACAGGAGGGTGTCGTGGGCGGGTGTTTGTCTCGGCCTGGTTCTCGTCACCGGTTGTGGTTCTGAGGTCTCAGATGAGAAGGTGTGTGAGAGCTTCCAGACCGTCGTTGATCTCCAGGCTCAGCTCTCTATCGCCAATGACGCGATCCTTGCCGACGTGATGAACGAGACGATGGTCGACCCGGAGAATGTTGACATGTTCGCCGTATCTTCCGCTTTTGCCACTCTCTCCGGCGAAGTCGAGTCCAAACAACTAGCGATGTTCGAGGCCTACAGGAGAGCAGCCGAATCAGCGAGCCCTGAGTTGTCCGAATCGATACTCAAGATGGTCGAGTACCAGGAGTACGTTTTGCCTTTTCTGGTCGAGTGGTTTGGCCAGGTCGACTCGTTGGAAGACTTGGAGACTTTCGATTCGATACTAGGGAACGATCAGAGAGCTCTCGAGCTGGCCGAACAGGCTCAGGCCGCGGCTGCGGCTGTCGACCAGTACGCGATTTCCACCTGCGGTTTCGCAGTGGCCGGTTCTTGAACTTGCCTGCTGTCGAACGAAGAGCCTTCTTCCGGATTCATGCAAGTCGGATCTCGGTTCACTTCTAGTATCTGCCAAGAGCAAGGAGCAACTGGATGTTAGGTGCTAGAGGTAAGAGGAGCCGTTGGTGGCTAGAGGTATTGCTGGTCGCGGCGGCTGTTTCGTGCGGATCGGAAGCGGATGTCACTACTTCGACCTCCCCTACGACGACTACGTCTACGACGATCGCCGACCAAACGACTACAAGCCTTGTGACCACTGAACCCGCGTCAACAGAACCTTTGGTTATGCCAATCCAGCTTGTTGCGGGAGGCAATCTGGCCGGATACCCGGTTGGGACTGACGCGGAGACCGTGATTGGCGCGGTTACGGCTTTGTTTGGAGCTCCGACAACTGATCTGGGCTGGAACGTGGGTTGCCCGCTTGATGGCGAAGATGTTGTGAATGAGCGCTTCATGGCGTGGGGCTCGCTTCGAGTCTATTTCTATGGCGAACCGGATTCCGGGTACATGCGTGCGTTTGTTTTCCATCTTGACCGCGACACTGAGCTTGCGGCCGTTGGCGGTCCTGGGATCGAGTATGTCGAGACTCCTTCGGGTGTCTTGCTCGGACAGTCAATTTCCGACACCGGAGACGCCTTGGGAGTCTCCCCGAGCTATTCGGAGATGTTCGACTCGACTGTTGTCGAACTCGAAGGTGTCGTGTTTCGAGCCTACGGCCCAGATCCAGATGGGACACTGATTGCTGGAGAGGTACCTTCGGTTCCTATTTGTGAGTGAATGGACCTGTCGTAGCAGAGTTCTTGGCTCAGGATCTGATGGGTTTTTGTGGAAAGTCCCCTGCTTTGGCCTCAGGTGTTGTAAGAATGGAGAGTGTCGCCAATACGGTGACCATGTGGAGGACTTAAAGATGGCCAACAAAGACAAAGGCACCAAGAGTGCCAAGAAACCAGCGAGCAAAGACCTCAAACAGAAACGTCTGGACAAGAAGACGAAGAGGGATGAGTCTTCCAAGCAGAACCGGGTTGTGTAGGGAGTTGTAGCTCCGGACCACACAACCGACCCTTAGTCAGGGTGTTGTGGTTTCTCATCGGCCTGGT
>CAYTVW010000134.1:0-5156 GCA_964441865.1 uncultured Acidimicrobiaceae bacterium | reverse complement strand
GGTCGGGATGGATCCGTCGGTCTACCGCGATCGGTATCCGAAGGAACTCTCGGGCGGCCAGGCTCAGCGGATCGGGGTGGCGCGGGCTCTCGGGGCTGACCCCGATGTGTTGCTGATGGATGAGCCTTTTGGGGCCATCGATCCCATCACTCGTGAGCGCCTCCAAAACGAGTTGCTGCGGCTCGAGGCCGAACTCAAGAAGTCGATCGTATTCGTCACTCACGACATCGACGAGGCCATCAAGATGGGCGACCGTATCGCCATCCTCAAAGACCAATCTGTGATTGCCCAACACGACACCCCCGAGGCCATCCTGGCGCACCCTGCCAACGAGTTCGTTGAAGAGTTCTTAGGGTCGGGAGCGATCCTCAAGGGACTCACCTTGCGGAGAGTCCGGGAGATGGAGATCCCCGATACTGCCACGATCGGTCTTCCCACCAACCGGGAAGCGGCGATCCGGGCAATCGAGTCGTCGGAACGCAGATGGGGCTTACTCCTCGACCAGAATCGCAGGCCACTCCGCTGGATCGACGACAAGGCTGCCAATCGGGCAGACGTACCGTTGGAGAAGGCTGGCCTGCCGGTGCGAGTGACGGTCGAGCCGGAAGACACCCTGCAGCAGGCGTTGGAAGCGATGCTTCGGTCGTCGGTTGGAGTAGCGGTGGTAGTCGACGCCAACGGCGCCTATGAGGGGGTTATCCGAATGGAGAATCTCACCGACCTGATTCGCGAGATCCAAGAGACCGAGCAGGCCCGTCAAAGGGACCTTTCGTGACAGCCCCGACGATTTATCCAACGGTGCAAACGAATCGGGCCGACTCTGGTGGAATCGGAGAGCTTCGCAGTCGAATCGACCTAATCATCACCCCAGTGTTTTTTCTGGTCTTGCTTCTGATGATGGCGGCCGTCTGGACATACTCCGACATTGACCCCACTACGGCGCGGCTTCTCGATCCGTCGGCGCTGATGCGTCAGATCCGAGAACACATCAATCTGACCATCTGGTCGACGCTGGTGGTGGTGGGGACCGCCATCCCAATTGGCGTTCTGATTACAAGGCCCCGGTTGCGGAAATGGGCGCCGCCCATACTCGGTGTTGCTAATTCGGGACAGGCCATCCCGGCCTACGGGCTCCTTGTGCTGTTTCTTGGGTTCTTCGGTCAGGGAGGAAGGACTGCCATCTATGCCCTTATTCTCTACGCGATGCTCCCCGTCTTGCGCAACACGATGGTCGGGTTGGACCAGGTTGATAGCGCAGTGATCGAGGCCGGGCGAGGGATGGGCATGTCCAGATTCCAGGCCTTGACCAAGATCGAACTGCCACTGGCGGTACCGGTGATATTGGGGGGGATACGGACTGCGCTGGTGATCAATATCGGGACGGCGGCTCTAGCGTTCCTAATCGGTGGTGGCGCGCTCGGTGAGACCATCAACGCAGGGCTCAAGCTTCAGCGGAACACTGCAATCTTCGTTGGTGCTTCGCTGGTGGCGTTGCTGGCTCTAGCCGCCGACTGGATAGCGGCTCTCGCAGAACGATATCTTCGTCCCAAAGGAATATGAGAACACTTCTCCGGCCTCTGGGGATTTGCGATCGCAAAGCGTTAGGGGTCTTGGGAGAAAGCAGCAATCCGCTGTCGGGGCGGTTTCGGGGTTTGCGAGATGAAGACACCGATTCCGATGTCGCCAACACATGGTGGCGTCTTTCGAAGACCAGTGCTTTCACGGAGCGCAGGATGCCGGGGGACTTCCGGAATCGGGTGTGCCGATCTGTCCAAAGGAGTTCAGGCTCTCTGGCAAGAGGCTGAACTCGAGGCGGCAAATAGCGTTGATGAGGGTCCCCGGTGGAAAATGTCTCGCGAGGCACCGGGAGAACTGGTCCCACACCAGGGGGGATTCGTAGACCGGGAATTCAGCAAATTGGCGGTCTGGACGGGCTGCGGGCCAGGCCCGATGCCTAGAGTGTCTTGGCCATTGCTGCTGGCGGGCCGAAACCACCGACAATGACGCCTTCGGGCCGGTCGGGTATCGGGTCCAAGAGCATAGAAACGAGACTGAAGGGATCGCCATGAAACGCCTGCTTCTTTTCGCCGCGACGTCGATGATTGTCGTCATATTGCCTGCCGGGTTGCCTGGGAACGCCGCCATCACGTGTAACGGGAAGACTGCCACCATCACTGGTTCGGGTGTGATCGTGGGGACAACCGGTTCGGACGTGATCATCGGGAGCGCCCTGCGAGACGAAATCTATGGGATGGGCGGGAACGACACCATCTGCTCTATGGGTGGGAACGACAGCATCACCACTTCTTCGGGGAGCGACTGGATCGACAGCGGTGAAGGCGACGACAGCGTCATGGCTGGCTTCGGGAACGACCGTATCTACGGCCGAAACGGGAACGACTATGTGTTGGGGAGCCTTGGGGACGACAGGATCTACGGAGGTTATGGCGCCGACAGTCTCTTTGGTGGCGACGGTGACGATTGGGTCGACGGCGGGCCCGGGAGCGACTGGATCGAAGGTGACAAAGGAAACGACACTCACTACGGAGGAACAGAAAACGACCGGATCCACGGGGACGATGGCGACGACATCATCTACGCAGATGCCGGAGACGACGAGGTCTACGGTCTCGACGGGAACGATCGGATCGAAGGCGGGACTGGGAACGATTATCTGAGCGGTGACGTGGGGAATGATCTGATTCATGGCGGATTGGGAAACGACGTGGCGCGGGGCAGTGTCGGCGATGATTCAATCTGGGGTGACGACGGGGCCGACCTTCTCTACGGTGATACTGGCTACGACTGGATCTGGGGTGGGAACCAAGACGACCAGATCTGGGGTGGGAACCAAGACGACCATCTATATGGTGACGCTGGGAACGACAGAATCTGGGGTGGGTATCACGACGACACCATTTATGGGGGCCCCGACGACGACTACCTTTCAGGGGAATCCGGAGACGACTTCATAGTCGGTGGTGACGGAACCGACTCGATCTCGGGTGGGACGGGGACCAACACTGTTTAACAGTAGATGCTGCTGGTTTCTTGAAATAGGGAGGCCCGAAAGGGCCTCCCCTTGTGTTGGGAAGGCCAACGGCGAAGCTGTTCGCCTCCGTAGTTTCGGTTCACGATGTTGCGACGCGATCGACCCAAAGCCACCGATTTCTGTCGGACCCTATCCATAGAATTAGACGCGGATAGTTTAGATAGATGTAAACTAATGGTCGATGGTAAGGAAGAAATCCTTTGTGAAGGTCAAGGAGCGCGAGTCGTCATCGCGATGTTCGGTCGCGACCGGAGCCCGGCGGGAGAGTTCCTCCAGCATCTCGCAAAGAAGGAGCAGAACGAGTTCGACAAACTGGCGGCCTTGCTGGAGAGAGTGGCCGAGCTCGGCCCACAGAACTATCGGAATGATGAGAAGGTCAAGCAGCTCGGGGATGGACTGTTCGAGTTCAAGAGCGGCCAGGTTCGGGTCTTCTGGTGTTACGGGAGAGCCGTGGGAGAGAAGAGGAAGGTAGTCCTACTGAACGGCGTCGTGAAGAAGCAAGATCGGCATCGCGCCAGCGATGTGAAGAAGGCCGTGAACCTTATGACGGAATGGAAGGCTCGGAATGGTTGATTTTGATTACTTGAGAGAGAGATTCGACGAAAGGTCGGCCGGACGAGAAGCCGAGAGATTGATTCTCGATACGACCGAGCTCATCCTCGAACTGATGGAACGCGACGGGGTCACGAGGAAGCAGCTCGCAGACCGGATCGGAAAGTCCAAGGGCCATGTCTCGCAGCTACTAAACGGCGATCGAAACATGACCCTTAGGACGCTCGCGGAGATTGGTTTCGCTCTCAACAGGAGGTTTGAGGTGGCTGATACGGGTGCGCGGAACGCTGCACGCACCGAATCCTTTCATCCCACTTGGCTATACGTTGTCGAGAGCATCACCAAGTCCCAGGTTCCGCAACATGGAATCGGATCGGTGGGAGGGGAGTACAAACCTGAGTATCAGCGCCTATACGGGCAACTTGCGTTTTCAACAATGACGCCCACAGTCGAGTCAGGAAGAGAGTCTTCTTATGCCGCTTGAGAGCGACGCGTGGCCTCTCGAGCGAATCGGCCGAATTGCGCGCTTGGTTGAGTTGGAGGACGTGACACTGGTGCACTGCGAGGCCATCGGGATGAACCCTGAAACGTTTGAGCCAGCACACTACGACTCTCGCTGGTCAACTGTTCCGATCGGACCCGAAGGTCCAATCGAACCAAAGCGGACCGGTGTCGCCCAGTTCGACGTATCTCTGGACATTCTCGTTGTCTTCGAGTACAGCAGCGAGAGACAGAGACCAGAGGATCGCGAACCCACTCAAGACTTTGGGGTCAAGGCGGTTTTCCTTTTGAAGTACAAGCTAAACCAGGATGAGGGTGGGGCGCCGCCTTCCTTGGACGTGGAAGATGTAAGGGCTTTCGCCGACTTCAACGCGACGTACAACGCGTGGCCGTATTGGCGGGAGTTTGTCCAATCCATGGCTGTCCGAATGGGCCTGCCACCGGTCATAGTCAGGATCCTGCCTGTGCCGAATCTCGGAAGGGCGCGGGATGCGTAGCTTTGCTGGGTGAGCTCTAACCCGGGAAGCCGGTGGCGGTCGAATCTCGGTTGCCGAGGAGTCCCGCCGCCCGTCCGGTCAAGGGGCTGCTGAGGCAGGCCGCGCCGTGATGATTTGGGCTAGGCTTCTCCCGGAAATCGACATCAGGAGATGAACGTGGCAGCCAAGCGTAAGAAGAAGCTTGTTCGAGTTGAGTCTGACCCCACTAGCCCGGCCAGCGAGCCAACCTGGAAACCCACTCCAGAGGCGAAAGCCAAGGCGAATAGGAACCGGATTATCGCCGTGTTGCTGTGGCTGGTTGCCATAGGCATCGAAGTCGGAACGATTTTCTGGGTTCTCAAGCAGGACGAGATCAATATGGCTCTGCTCATCGGAGCGATCGTCCTCATCGGGGTGCTCTCGATTATTGGGTCGCTCCTGTGGAAGAAAGCCAATCAGGCTGACCCGGCTCGAAGGTCGGACCCGGTGCGGTTCTTCCTCAAGAACCAGCTCGGTGCGATCCTCGCAGTTGTTGCGTTCCTGCCTCTGATCGTCATGATCATCAAGAACGCGAA
>CAYTVW010000133.1:0-5167 GCA_964441865.1 uncultured Acidimicrobiaceae bacterium | reverse complement strand
GCAAGGGTTCGCTTCGCGAACCCGCAGGGGTAGGGGGGCTTTCTAGCCGGGGGTATAGGAACCACGGCAGCTCAACGCCAACAAACGGCAGATGCCCGGTCCCAACTAACGGAATACTTGTGACATCGTTTCCGTTACCGTGAGTGTCGTGTTTCGCCAAGAGGAAGAGTCTTCTAGATGCACCAGATATCGAGAACCACAATCGTCCCAGTCAGCCCAGAGAAGGCATTCGACCTGATAGCTGACTTCTCCAACCTTCCCGTGTGGGACCCCGGCTCAGTGAAATCCGAACTCAGACTCGGAGACGGTTATGAACCTGGTTCCACATTTGATGTAGTAGTGACATTCAACGGACGGGAGATGCCGATGGTCTATCGCGTCGTTGAATCGAGTCGGCCCAATCGAGTCGTCCTCCACGGAAAAGGCCTGACCACCAAGGCCATCGACACCATAACCTTCGACTCTGTCCCCGAGGGGACTCGAATCGGCTACACGGCCGACCTTTCGCTCCGCGGGCCGCTCCGCCTATTCGAGAAGAGACTGGGAGAGGCTTTCGAGAAACTTGGCGACGCGGCCATTGCGGGGATCAGTCGCGTTCTCACCGCCTAACTCCCACACCAGGCACACCTTCCCGAGGAAGGTGGTCGATCCGGGTCCGCCCGACACCCGGACCGACCACGCACAACGCCTAGCTCCGTCCCATGTCGCCAAACTTCGTGAATTGAGGCATGAAAGTCATATCGATCGTCCCTGTTGACCCTGCGCGGTGTTTCGAGATGATCACCTCGGCAATCCCCTGGCGGTCAGATGACGAGTTGTACATCTCGTCACGGTAAATGAAGAGGACAATGTCGGCGTCCTGTTCAAGCGACCCCGATTCTCTCAAGTCGCCTAGTCGTGGCCGCTTATCTTCTCTCGCCTCCAGGTTTCTATTTAGCTGTGACACCGCGAGGACCGGGACATCCAATTCTCTCGCCAGGTTCTTCAACTGCCGAGAGATCTCGGCGATCTCCTGCTGACGGTTCTCTTTTGAAGTCCCCTGCATCAACTGGAGGTAGTCGACAACTATCAGAGCAAGACCGTGGCGGCGTTGAAGTCTCCGGCATTTGGCGCGTATGTCGGTCACCGTCACAACAGGTGAGTCGTCGACATACACCGGTGCACTGAATAGGCGTCCCGCCGCGTCGGTGAGACGGGCCCAGTCGTCGTGAGAGAGGCTCCCGGTTCGCAGCTTCATCGAGTCAATCCGAGCCACCGAACACAGCATCCTTGAAGCCACTTCTTCTTTCGACATCTCCAGAGAGAACATGGCAACGGTCAAGCCTCTCATCGCAATGTTCGTCGCGATATTGGCGCTGAGAGCGGAATTATGTACCACTACGTCTCCCGCCACGAAGTTCGAGTAGACCGGAACCTCAAGGTCGAAAGTCTGTTCTGCTCCCATCGGTTCGATTGAGATGATGGGGTCGAAAAGAATATCGCTCCCGCTCGGTACTTCCACTGACGCGCCCGACGAGAGCCCGTTGATCCGACGAGCCCAGCTCATCGCCGAACCTGGATCGTCCAGGAGGAGCTCCCACTCCGAACCCTTTCGAATCCGGGCCACGATCCCGAATCTGAGCAACAGATGCTGGACATCCTCAACAATTCGGCGTTTGACAGATCGAAGGAAAGGTTCTCCAGGTATCGGGACTTTGTGGATCCCGAACATCAGAGCCAGCAGCTTCTTGAGTTGATGAGAGGGGAGACGGAAGACCTCGGAAGGAATGCTCCCAAGATCGTCGTGAATTCGCGCAAGCTCAACAAGACGATCCTCGGAGACCTCGTCTACTCCGAATACGTCGATCCGCCGAGCGACCGCTATCGCCGATCCAACTCCAAGGGAGCTGAGAGGTGCCCACCCATCCATAGTGAAGAATGGATGTTCGGCTGTAGAGGTCACCGTGCGTCCCAAACGAGTCGTGATCCGATATACGTCCTGAATACCCGATTCGACAGCCTCCGAAGGATCGGCCGGAACCAGGCGTAGGGCTTCCGTCGCCAAGGCCATGACATGGGCAGTTCCACACATCTTCGATTGCACGAATTCCGAAATGGGAATCCGCTCTCCGCTCTTGGGGTCCACCAATAGTGTGGACCCTGCTAGGCACTTACCCATCCCAGGTCTGGCAGCGATGATCACCAAGTTGGCCGCATGGAGTCCCGTCAGTCGCGAATCGAGATCTCGGAAACCCGTTGAAAGCCCCGTGACTTCCGAACCCCGAGATTCGAGATCCTCAAGCTCCTCCAAGGCGGTGAAGAACAGAGGCCCGATCGGTTGCATGGAGTCGCCGACCTTCCTACCTGCTACCGCGAGGACGGTCTGTTCGGCTCGGTCAAGAACCGTGTGAATCTCGTCATCGAGATGAAGAGCGAGATCGTTGATCTCGCCACCGGCCTTCATGAGCATCCGACGCTGAGAGTATTCCTCGACTTTGGCGGCGTAGAAATCAACGTTGGCTGTCGAAGGCACAATGTCGAGCAGACGCGTCAGGTAAGCGACTCCACCTACCTTATCGAGCCGCCCCGCCTTTCTCAGCTCCTCCGACACGGTGATCGCGTCGATAGCGGAGTTGGCGTTGAACAAAGCTCGAATCGCTTCGTAGATGTCTCGGTGTGAGGGGTGGTAGAAATCGTCGGGATCGAGACGATCCATCACCTCGTTAGCCGCGTCCTCAGACATGAGGATGGCTCCGAGGACAGACTCCTCGGCTTCAGTTGAGTGAGGCGGAGCCCGGTCTATGGTCGGTCTGGTCCGGGGTTCGTCGTATGTGGTCAATGCCTCTCCCGATTTCCTGCATTCCCTTAGCAATTACCAGTCGACCCTGACAGAAATGTCCCCGGGTGACCCCATTCGAGTCAAACCCCGCGGCACAACAAGCTATCCGCGGGGAAGATTCTTCACCGTACCTTGATCGAGACCAGCGCGAAAATCAGAATTGGATTTGGTTTTCGCGATTGCCCACTATTGGAGAGAAACCGTGGCATCTCTCCCGCCAAGGTCTACTCCCAGTCGATTTCGGGGGAGACAAAGTAGTTCAACCCCCAGTATTGCCATCGCGGTGCTTGGCCCGCCAGACGACGTCGGAAATCCGTCCACACCCGGGCCTCGCGGGGGGTCCAGCCAATTTCGGCGATAGCGGCCAACCTTGGAAACGCCATGAATTCGACATCGACAAACGTTCGGAGTGTCTCAGTCCAGAGCGGCGCTTCCACTCCCAGGAACGCCGACTCATTGACCTCAGGAAGGAGCGTCGTCGGGTCCCAGGAATACGAGTCTTCCACATTGGTGGTCCCCGCCCAATTCAATCCAAGAACGGTTGCCGAATCGTATTTCATGTCGAGATAGGCGTGTGTTGACGGCGACGCGATGATCCGGAATCCTTTTTTGGCCGCCTCTTTGGCGGTAGCCGCCGACCTCCAATACTGGACAATCGAAGGTTGCGAAAGTGGAACCTTCGAGATCTCTTCCCAACCGATCATCCGTTTACCGGCCGCCGCCACGATCTGTTCCACTCGGGACACGAAATCCACATACTCGGATCCCTTGATGACTGTGACCTCGTCGCCTCCGATGTGGAAGAAGGGGCCCGGCGTTAGAGCGGCGATCTCGGTGATCACATCTTCCACAAACTGGTATGTAGTTTCTTTCGAAATGCAGAGAGAACTTCGGCCGGTCTCCATCCCAGTTTGGAGAGGACGCGCAATGCCGTTGCAGTTGAGTTCTGGGTACGAAGAGAGGGCGGCTCCGCTGTGTCCGGGCATCTCGACCTCCGGTATCACCGTGATGTGCCTGGAAAGCGCGTATGCGACGATCTGCCGGAGATCTGATTGGGTGTAGAAACCCCCGAGATCTCCTCCCACCGCCGAAGAGGCTCCCGTCCCTGTCAAGTTAGGCCAAGCATCGATCTCAATCCGCCAACCTTGATCGTCGGTGAGGTGAAGATGAAGGACGTTTAGCTTGTAGTAAGCCATAAGGTCGATGTAGCGCTTCACTTCTTCCACCCCGAAGAAGTGCCGGGCTACATCTAGCATTGCTCCTCGATATTCGAAACGGGGCCGGTCTTTGATTTCGACCGATGGGACCAACCAACGTTCCGCCTCGACTCTCACTGATTCGATCTGCGGAGGGAGAAGCTGACGGAGCGTCTGGACACCCCAGAAAAGACCATCAGGATCGGATGCCACCAGAAGGATCCCCTCGGGAGAAACAGAGAGTTCATACCCCTCAGAACCCAACTCTGTCTCAGCGACAGCTAACACTATGTCGCCACTTGAGGTGTCATCTACGGCGACCTCGAGATCGAAGCCGGTGGCCGCATTCAGTCTTGCGGCCAAGTAGTCGCCGATCGGACCGGCTTCCCCATACCCGACAAGGATTCGAGTGTCGGAGGTAATTTCAAATGCGCCATTACCCCCAATCACTGATACTGGATATGGAATCAGCTTGAGATCTGTCACCGCAACTGGATCGTAATCCTCTTCCACCGAAGACACCTCGTCTGAATCGGAATCTCCCGGGAAGGAAGTCGAGTATTCAGCGTATTCGTGTCTGGTCGGTGAAGGAGCGTCCGCCGATTCGATTGTTGCTTCGTCTGGATTCCCCGTGGAGTTAGCCACAACACACCCCGGCATCACCATCCCATACGCAATCACCAACAAGATATTTCGCACTCTCACGGTTCTTTCCCTCTCTCAGAGAGAACCACCTTCCGTTCCGTCCCCAGGACTTCTTGGAGCGACCCCGGTCCGTGACAAGAGGCGACCCACTTTTTGCAGCTGAATGTGCCAAGATCCACCACCGAGCTTCCCGTCCGATCCACTCCTCTGAAAAAGGTGTGGGGCCCTACTGGGCCCCACACGCCTCCGAATCTCTCATCCAAGGATCAGCCAAACCATCTCTTGACTGTCCACTTCCACCAGTAGGACCATGTGTTGATCCTCCAGCTCCCCCATCCAATATCCCACCTCGTTGTAGTAAACGTGTCGTCGTTCCATCTTGGCCGGCGATCTCCAGAAGAACCGTTTCCGTTCGAAGGCTTGGTCGTTGTGGTCGTCGGTGCCACGGTCGTTGTGGTCGTCGGTGCCACGGTTGTCGTGGTCGTCGGTGCCACGGTTGTCGTGGTCG
>CAYTVW010000132.1:0-5197 GCA_964441865.1 uncultured Acidimicrobiaceae bacterium | reverse complement strand
GACCGCGACCCGAAGTGCCTCCTCGCCTGTCATGCCACGCCGGAAGAGCTTCTTCATCGCCCCCCGCGCGAAGAGCGAGCCGCTGCCGACGCTGTGGTGATCGTGCTCCTCGTAGCAGCCGCCGGTGACGTCATAGGAGAAGATCCGGCCCAGGCGCAGGTCGACGTCGTACCCGGTGAACATCGGCACCACCGACAGCCCCTGCATGGCCATGCCGAGGTTGCCTCGGATCATCGAGGCCAGGCGATTGGCCTTGCCCTCGAGAGACATCAACGTGCCCTCGATCTTCTCGTAGTGCTCCAACTCGACCTGGAAGAGGCGCACCAACTCGATGGCCAGACCGGCGGTTCCGGCGATGCCGACGGTGGAGAACTCGTCAGCGGCGAAGACCTTCTCCATCTCGCGGTTCGCGATGATGTTGCCCATCGTGGCCCGTCGGTCCCCCGCCATCAGCACCCCACCGTCGAAGGTGATCGCCACGATGGTGGTGCCGTGCGGTGCGTCGATGCTCGCGCCGCTCGGCAGTCGGCGCCCGCTCGGCAGCACCTCGGGGGCGTGGGCACGCAGGAAGTCGTGGAAGGACGAAGAACCTGACGTCAGGTATGCCGCGGGGAGGCGACCGCCGTCGTGTCGCGAGGTCACTGGCCGCCCTTCTGGACGAAACCCTTGACGAACTCCTCGGCGTTGGACTCCAGGACCCCGTCGATCTCATCGAGCAGGTCGTCGACGTCGTGGGTCTGGCCGGCCGGGGCGGACGCACCAAGCTCGGGCAGGTCGTCCGGAGTGACCAACACCTCGACGTCCGGATGGGTTGAGGAGATCCAATCCGCCCTCCGGTGCCCAGGAATGGTCTGATCTGAGCGTTCTGCCACTATCACCACCAACCGGTCGACCTGGCTCTTGGCGACTCGTATCAGGTGGTCATGGCCCAGGTGAAACGGGTTGAATTTGCCGATCGTCACTCCAACCGTCATGTCTCACCCACGAGGGTCCTGAAATTGCGGAGACCACGAATCGACATAACGAGGAATCCCACATAGAGCAAAGAGGTCAATCGCAGATCTCTGGACAGATAGAGGGGGACGTAGATGACATCGACTGCGATCCACAGGTACCAGGATTCCACGTAACGGAACATCAGATAGACGTGGGCGGTCAGGCTCATCACGGTTGTCAGGGAATCCCAGATCGGGGCGGCGCCACCCACTTCGATCAGCAACCATCGCAGCGCTACCCAGGCGACCACGAAGGCCGGCACTGTCCAAAGCATCAGATGTTTGGGAACGTGCGCCACTGGACGTTGGCTGCGGTTGGTGCCCCCTCTAATCCAGATCCAGATTGCCTGGAGGCTGGTGACGAAGTAGAAGACCTGGATTCCGACCTCGGCATATAAGCGAACCTCGAAGAAGACGATCCCAAACAGCAGCACCGATACCAGGCCGACCCACCAACCCGACGGTCGGTTCTGCGACAGGAGCCATACGCTCCAGGCACCGGTGATGACCGCGGCCACTTCTGGGAATGGCAGGTCCAAAGGGAGGGCTCCTTGCCAAGAAAGGGCAGCGATACCCAAAGAGCAGACAACTGCCATCCATTTGAGATTGCTGATGCGGGTGAAGGCGGCGTCGAGTCCGGTCACAGATCTCCCCCGTATCGGTACAGGGCTGGCGGCCGGAAGCCGACGTTCTCTCGACACCGACCGGTTGGTACGAGATCTCCGCTTGCAAGTAGCCGCCGACGAAACGAATCTTTGTTCACAGGGTGGCCGAGAATCGTCTCATGTGCCGCTTGGAGCTCCAACAACGTGAACTCGTCGGGCAGTAGCGAATACGCGATTGGGGCGTAGTCCAGCTTGCCCCGCAACCGGCGAATGATCATTGCGACGATACGACTGTGGTCGAAAGCGATCGGCAGCATCCCGTGGGGACCTTCGATGTCAACACCGCCATGCCCTTCGCCCAACCATGGCACACGCACCGCGTGGAACTTCCCGCTGAGGGTGTCCCAATCAAGTCGCGAAGGGCACATCAGGGCGTAGTAGGCGACCGAGATGACACGGGCACGCGGATCTCGGTTCGGATCGCCGAAGGTGTAGAGCTGCTCAAGGTACACGTCTTCGACACTCGCCTTGTCCTTGAGGACCCTTCGGGCGGCGTCGTCGAGAGGTTCGGACATGTGTACGAACCCGCCTGGCAGCTGCCACCTGCCTTGGTGGGGGTGAGAGGTCCGTTGCACCATCAACACTTTTAGGACGCCCTCGACGGCGGTGACGATGGCCACGTCCACCGCAACCGAAGGCCGATCGAAGGCCGTCGGGTCGTATTGGGCCAGAAACTCCATTTCAGAGGTCACGCGTTCACGTCCCAGTCGACTTACAAGCAGCTAGCATATATGTATTGAGCCGATAAGGCTACTTGCTTTTCTCCAATTTCGACTAACGGGATCGGCGCTGGGCAGGCTGCCGTACTTGGCGTGTTGGTCCGAACCCCCGCCCTGGTGACGAGATCGTGAATTAGCCCCGCCTGCGCAGCGCCGGGCTGACGCGGAAGGTTCGATGTGACGCCGCAAAGTCCGCTCGCTTATCCCAAGACGGGCCATAAGCTCCGCACCCGTCCAGACGCGTCGCGACTGGAGGAGAGAGCCCGGGACGTGGTGTCGACCGTTCTCAAAGGCCTGTAGGAATTCCGGCCGAAATATGGCACCAATACCATTTACGGGTCTCGGGCTAGTGAAGAAGGAGAACAGATGGACGAAGTGATGCGGGCCGAGGGGCTCGTCAAACACTACGGGGCGGTGAAGGCTCTCGACGGGCTCGAACTGGCTGTCCCCCGTGGCAGTGTCCTCGGTCTGCTTGGCCCCAACGGTGCCGGGAAAACCACCGCGACGGCCGACGCTGAGACAGAGCCCCAACTCGAGGAGATCGCCTTAATCCTCCCACCGTGATACCGCTATGTGGTGGTAAACCGAGCTCGTCGGAACGCTCCCGGTATCCGGATTTCTCAAGTGGGAATGGCCGGTTCCTTGTCGTGGAAGCGTTGATGGTTACCGAAGTGGATCATCCAAAGTCCGAGACCGAAGGATCCTTAGGCTTCGTCCTTTTTGGATGTTGAGAAGCAGCGAGTTTCAGCGGTTCTACTTCTTGTTAGTTGCTGCGATAACGATGAATGCGGATTCGCCGCTCCCGGATTTGGTCGGTTCGATCGCTTCGATTTCGGGGAGAAGCCCTGTGAGAGTTTGTGCACGGGATGAGACTTCGAAGCCGTTTTCCTTGAGGAGGGTCTCTACCTCGCTGGTGGAGTAGAAGGTCGCGTCGCGGTAGAAGACACTTTCTTCCTTGTGTTTCAGATACTCCTGCCCCAGAGGGCTTTCGCGATCAATGAACCCGACTACAGCATGACCGCCTGGTTTGATCACGCGTCCCGCTTCCGAGAGCATCTCACTGGGAGAGTCAACAAAACAGATCGTTGTCACTATCAGCGCGTAGTCAAAGGTGTCGTCTTCAAAAGGGAGGTTTTCGGCTTTAGCTGTCAGGGTTTCGACTCCGCGTGCCGCAGCGTATTCGAGCATCTTTCGCGAGGGGTCTATTCCGACTCGGACCCCTAGTGGTGCAGCGAACCGTCCACTCCCAACTCCGATCTCAAGTCCCAACCCATCAAGCGGGACGAACGGACGGAGAGCAAGGAGCTCAGATATGTAGGCCGTGCTATGGGAGTCGAACCACGCTTCGTAACTCTCATGATTCTTGTCGAACATGGGCGTTGAGTTGTACCTCCAAAGCTTCTTTGGATCCGTTGCCGGGCGCTTCATCGACCCCAGATGCCCGTCATCTAGTGGCATTTGTGTTTGGAAGCGGACCGAACTCGGAACGTTAGGCCTTCCACTCTTGCTCAAAGGAAACTAGACCGCCACTCGGAATTCTTACCGCTTTTCCGAAACCTGTTGTCTGGACTAGCCTTCTGCTCCGGCGATGGAGCTCGCCGCAACCGCCAGATGGCTGATGGCTCCTACCAAGACAACAGCCATGATTCAAACTCTCACTCGCTCCAAGACTTCGCGTTCTCGCTCCCGACGCGCAGAGCGGTGGCAAGCCGTGGGATTCGTCGCAGCAGGCGGACTTCTCGGGTCGGCCGCTCGGACCGTTATCGCAACAGGGATGAAGGTACCGGAAGGGGAACTACCCATCGGGACCTTACTGATAAACCTTGTGGGGTCTTTCCTCCTTGGCCTCTTTCTTGCTCGAAGGGAGAAGGCTGTCACCTGGAGGTGGTCTCTTCAATTCTGGGGCATCGGGTTGCTAGGTTCCTTCACCACCTTCTCGGCTTTCAGTGTCGAAGCTCTCAGGCTGTTCAGCCTGGGAGACACGGTGAACGCCACCAAATACGTTGCCGTCTCTGTCGTCGGAGGCCTGGCGTGTGTCATCGCCGGCGAGCGAATTGGGGAGCGGACCTGATGATCGTTCTCTCGTGCTCTTTGGCTGGCGCAACTGGAGCTGTCTGCCGTTACCTGATCGCCGGTTGGATACACGATCGATCCCGTTCCATGTTTCCTATAGGAACCCTGATGGTGAACCTTCTCGGATCGTTTGGGTTGGGGGCGGTCGTCGGGAACGGAGATCTCGATTCGTTGTGGGCTCTGGCCGCTGTCGGGTTTTTCGGAGGACTGACGACTTTCTCTACTTGGATGGTTGAGACTGCTCGACTTGGACCGAGTTCTAGTCCGTCGATTCTGAATGTTGTGGCTAGTTTGGGCGGCGGAGTCCTGGCAGCCGCCATAGGCTTTGGTTTGACCAGCTGAGGGCAAGAGATATTGGAAAACCAAGACATCCGATTGTTGAGAATCTTTATCGGGGAATCCGATGTCCACGACGGGAAGCCGCTCTACCGGGCGATCGTCGAACTGCTCAGGGAGGAAGGCCTGGCCGGAGCTACCGTGATTCGGGGGATAGAAGGGTTCGGAAAATCCAGCCGACTTCACAGCTCACACATACTGAGACTCTCCGAGGATCTTCCGATAGTGGTCGAATGCGTTGACTCTTTCGAGAAGATTGAGGCTGTGTTCCCGATTCTGGACCTAATGATTGGAGATGGCCTCGTCACGATGGAGAGAGTCGAAGCTCGAATCTACCGAGCCGGGCCCAGCTGAAGAGGTTGGGCATCGGCTGCAGATTCCGAAACTTGACGAACCCCGCAAACCGAGG
>CAYTVW010000131.1:571-5226 GCA_964441865.1 uncultured Acidimicrobiaceae bacterium | reverse complement strand
GTCTTGACTGCAGCCAGGGACAGAATTACAGCCAGGAAAATCTTGACAGAGTTCGTGCTTCTCACAGTGCCAGAATCCACCACATCAGCCATCCGTAGTCGGTTGGCGAAACGACCGTGTCGACTTGTCGATGGGCTACTTCAGGTTCTTCCCGGACGAGACTGCCCGTATCGCTCAAGATCCATCTCCCAAGCGCCTGCGAATACTGCCACCGAACCACTACTGATCCGACAGGGACTTCGCTCACAAGATCGGAAGGGAGAGTCGACTCTTCCATTGGAATGACTTCCCCGCCTTCCCACTGGAAACCCACGGAGTCTTCAAATTGGAGGATGAATCCTCCCATTGCCCGTTCGTCAAGGTGTGCTCCCGCTCGGTCGTCAGCGGGGCTCCCAGGAACGAACAACAACTGGCGGAAATCTGACCATGGGGCGTTCTGTGCTTGCCAGGCTTCGAACTCCCACATCTCCCGGACTGCCTCCACCGGGTCGGGCGTGATCGTGTTGGGGAACGGGTAATCCTCCGCCGGTATGTCGGGATACTGGAGAGCCAAGCCAAAGAGCATTCCCTCAATGCGCGCAGCCAACACCTCGGTATCCCCCGGCGTCCCGGGAGGCAACGTGGAGGTAGTTGTAGTCGCAACCGTGGTGGTCGTGGTCGACGTTGTGGTTGATGTTGTGGTGGTGGTTGTGGTCCCCGACGAACACGCTCCGACTAGGAGACCAACCAGGAGACCAACTTCAAGAATCCGCAACCTCACGAGAACCCTCCTACCTTCCTTTTCTCCTCGGCCCCAAACCTAGCGAAAACAACACGCCCCGTGTAGGGGGTTGCCACCGGAATTTGAGCAAACGGTATGCCTGACTACTCCAATCGACCTTTCTGCAGCTCGAGACTCGAAATCTCCACGGTCTGACCGGCCCGGACGGGCGGGAAGCGATCGACGGGTGCGGTGAGAATGCTGGCCATAGGTGACCTTGCGAAAGCTTTAAGGAACCACCAGAGAAGAAAAAACCCTTGACAATCACCTCCGGGCGCGCGAATGTACCGGTCGGCCGTAACACCCCTTCGGGGAGTTGCGGCGTTTTTGTTGAGAGTTGAGGACTTTTGCCGATGTGACACGGGTTGTGGAAACACCCCGGTCTGATCAGAAAGGATGAGCGATGTATCTGCGATATCTAAAGCTTCATTCGGATAGGGCCCAGACGGGCTTTAGCTGTGCGCGCTCATTACCCATCGGATGGTTCTTGCGGATGCTCACAGCGAATCCGACTTCGGCGCGCGAAGGCTGGTTGCCAGTAACCTGACTAAGGGTTACTTCACAGTCTGAGCGCCGCCCACCGGGCGGCTTTTTTGTTGCCCAACGCACACCTTTAGAGGCCTTCGGGCTGATAGGCACCTTGAAAATTCCATAGAGATCGCATCAAAAGGAGGTTCTGGCACAACCTCCAATCATGGTGATGCGGCCGGAGTTCGAGCTGGCAAGGACGCGTTACGGCTAACAGTCCACCAGCGCCGAAATCCGGTCGCCTCACCGCACGCTCTGGAAGCTCAAAGGACGAGCGCTGGCCTGCGAAGCCGGAGGTCGTTGGTTCGATTCCAACACAGGGCGCTAAACGCGAGTGTGGCGCAATGGTGGCGCATCTGCCTGATAAGCAGAAGGGTGGTGGTTCGAGTCCATCTGCTCGCACTGTCGTCGTGGTTCAAAGCCAGGGCGCCGGGTTGTGATCCCGGAGATACCGGTTGGATTCCGGCCGGCCACCCCACTGGAGGCAGCTCGATGGCCGAGCCGCGGGCTCATAACCCGCAGGAAGGTGGTTCGATTCCGCCCCTCCAGACTCCCAGGCGACGGGCCGGGCCCAGACGAGATTCCAAACCTCATCGGGCGGAGTTCGACTCTTCGGTCGCCTGCCATTCCGGAGTGGCTCGATGGGAGGAGCAGGTGTCTCGTAAACACCAGAACCGAGTTCGAATCTCGGCTCCGGATCGGAACAGAAAAACGACTTCGGAATGTGGCGCAGTTGGAAGCGCACCGGCTTTGGGAGCCGGGGGTCGCAGGTTCGAGCCCTGCCATTCCGACCAATCCCGCCTTTTCGGGGCGGGGAGAGATCACGGCGTGGTAGCTCAAGTGCGAAGAGCACCTGACTGTCGATCAGGAGGTTGCGGGTTCGAGTCCCGTCCTCGCCGCCAGACCACCGTGGTGTAAGGGAACAACATACCTGGCTTCGAACCAGGAGATGGGGGTTCGAGTCCTCCCGGCGGTGCTCTCTGCGGGCGCTTGCCCGTGGGCCCATTCCGGTGTGGCGCAACCGGTAGCGCGACTCCCTGTTAAGGAGAGGATTGGAGGTTCGAGTCCTCCCACCGGAGCCGAGGGGTTCTAGCTCATCAGGTAGAGCACCTGTCCTGCAAACAGGGGGCGGTCGGTTCGAGTCCGACGAACTCCACGGTCGAGGTTGATCCTTCGCCCACGCTGATCTAGCTCATCGGGGAGAGCATTGGTTTGAAACACCAAAGGTACGAGGTTCGAGCCCTCGGGTCAGCACGACGTGTCGATGCGAAGGGCAAGGGCTACTTCGGCAGAGCGCCGAGGAAACACCTCGGAGGCGTCGGTTCAACGCCGACTCCCGGCACCCATGCCGGGATAGCTCAGACTCGCCTTTCCCGAATTCTGTCCCCGATACGTCAAGAAACAGGTGGGCCGTTTCGCCTGGTGTGTTTCCTCGCAGGAACGGAACGAATGATCGCCGATGTGAAGAGATGGGGTTACTTCACTCCTAATGAAGAGGTCGCGGGTTCGAGTCCCGCCCGGTCTCGGCCGGTAGCTCAGCTGGTAGAGCGCTTTCCTCGTCTCAAATTTGTTCTCGGCGGTTTTTGGGATCGAAGCATTGTTGGTGATGCGGCGGGCTCTTAACCCGAAGAGCAGGGTTCGATTCCTTGCGGTCCCACGGCGGTGTCGATGTGTAGAAGTGGGTTACTTCGCCTCTAAAGCGGTTTCAGGTTCGATTCCTGTCCGGCCCATATCGGGCCGGGGCTCATTGGGAGCAATCCAACTTGCTTCGCTTGGTTCTCGACATTGTCTTGGAAGGTAGTGCGCGGCGGTGCGCAACCGGTTTCGAAAGCCGGGCCGGCTCTCGGGCCGAGGGTTCGACTCCTTTACCTTCCTCCAGTGCCGAGTGGTGCAAATAGGTAGCACGCCTGGCTCTGAACCAGGAGACTGGGGTTCGACCCCTCACCCGGCAGCGAGCGCTTCGATGCGCATTGGCGGGTTATCCCGGGTTCAGGATTCCAACCGAGACTCGGGAGTGTTCGTCTGCGGGGTTTGTTCAGCTTGGAATCTCCGGGTCTCAGACTGATTACTGGTGGTCGTAGTGCCAACTGGACAGCACACCGGCTTGCCACGTCGGAGTTAAGGGTTCGAGTCCCTTCGGCCGCACAAGCCCGGTTGTGCCGGGGTCAAACGTCGGTGGCGCAAACAGGTTGACGCGCTGGTCTCAGAAACCAGAGTCCGCGAGGACATGTGGGTTCGAATCCCACCCGACGTACTTCAGCATCGACAAGTCGCCGAATGCTGTTATCAACAAGGAAAGGAGGTCCGCTGTGCGGGTCATTAACGACAAGCTGAAAGTCTGGGCGGAAGATATTGACGAGAAGACTTTGGAGCAGGCCGAACGGACCTCTCGTCTCCCAATCGTGGTGGGTCACGTCGCCCTCATGCCTGACGCCCATTTGGGGCGGGGCGCCACTGTGGGCTCGGTGGTCCCTACTCAGGGAGCCATTATTCCCGCCTGTGTCGGAGTGGACATCGGTTGTGGGATGGCTGCGGTGCGCACCGATTTGGTGGCATCAGATCTCCCCGACGATCTGCGCCCAGTGTTGGTTGCCATGGAGAAGGCGATCCCGGCGGGAGTGGGCCGGGGACATCACGAACGTGCATTGGATGATTGGCTGGTGGACAACCGTCCCTACACCGAATTGAATCCACGACTTGAGGCGAAAGCACGTCTTCAGATGGGGACGCTCGGCTCGGGGAACCACTTCGCTGAGGTCAGTCTCGACGAAAACGGCCGGGTTTGGCTGGTGCTTCACTCCGGTTCTCGAGGTATTGGGAACATCCTCGCTCAGCTGCACGTCGGGGTTGCTAAGGAGATTGCCAAGCGTATGAAGATCAGGCTCGAAGACCCCGACCTGGCTTACCTCATTGAGGGTTCGCCAGAGTTCGATCACTACCTGATGGATCTCCGGTTCGCGCAGGCATACGCCCGCCGTAACCGTGAAACCATGGTCGACGCATTCTTGGGAGTGTTTTTCCCGGTTGTCGGGAAGGGGTGTGAAGTCGAGCGAATCGACTGTCACCACAACTACACCGAACGGGAAAACCATTTCGGAAAGGATCTGTGGATCACAAGAAAGGGAGCGATCAGCGCCAAACGCGGAGAGCTGGGGATTCTCCCTGGGTCGATGGGGACGGACAGTTTCATCGTAGAAGGCCTCGGAAACCCCGACTCCTACAACTCCAGTGCCCATGGGGCTGGTCGTCGCATGTCGCGAACCCAGGCCCGGAAATCGCTGACGAAGGCATCGTTGAACGCCGCGATGAAAGGCCGAACTTGGCTGTCGGATCGTTCCGGCGCGTTGATCGACGAACATCCGGCTGC
>CAYTVW010000131.1:0-561 GCA_964441865.1 uncultured Acidimicrobiaceae bacterium | reverse complement strand
CCTCAATTACAAGGGAATTTGAGGGCTTACGGGCCCTCAAAACCCGATTCGGTTTTTGTGCTGCCGATGCGAACGGTCGGGATACTTCTCTGGCAAAGTCCTTGCGACTGGGGTTCAAGTCCCCGTGCCTGGCCGCAAACAGTCCCCGGCAGCACTCATGTTTGATGTCGCCGATGTGAAGGTGAGGATTACTTCGCCTCGATAGACAGCGGTTGGCTTACCGCAGCGGACCATATAGCCGGAGTAAGTGATTCGCCGGTTGCGGTGGTAGCGGGCGGGGGTCCGTGTCATTCTTCGCCATTGGGTTCTCGGCGACATCAATTCTTCTGTCCACAATCACAGCAAGGGGCCGCTTCGAGCGGCCACAATACGAAAGGAGGTGACCGCAATGGTCAAGTTTGCACGTTTTCCCAAGCGGCCCAATGTCCGCTCGGCGATCAAGACGGTTGGTGCACCGGTTAATCGCACTTTTGAAGGTGCCAGGGCTTGGCACCGGGATGCCAAGTCTGAGCTCTTTCTTCTGGCGGTCACCAACATGGTGTCCGAGCAGACGTTCTATGA
>CAYTVW010000130.1:2530-5390 GCA_964441865.1 uncultured Acidimicrobiaceae bacterium | reverse complement strand
ATCCTTCTCACCAGTCGAGCCCCGACCACAGGGTCGACTGCCTTGATCACACCTATCGGGACCCGAACTGCGCCGCTTTTCCTCTCCAAGACGTTCGGAACCCGGGAATCGAGGTAAGCGGCGTCCGCGGCCGCCAAACGTGCAAACCGAGAAATCGAATCAACAGTGGATGGATTGATCTCCTCCTCAATAAAGGGAATCAACTGTTGTCGGATTTTGACGCGTAGGAATCTCTCATCGGAGTTGGCTGGGTCGTCGATCCAGGGAAGCTTCGCCAAGTCAGCGGCCTCTCGCAGGAGAGAACGGGAAACGCCCAGCAGCGGACGAATGATCCTTCCTCGTTTCGACGGGATCCCCACCAGTCCTTGAGTCCCCGATCCGCGAATCAGGTTCATCAGAACCGTCTCGGCCTGATCCTCCAAGGTGTGAGCGGTCGCGAGGGACTCTTCCGGGGCCAAAGCACCCTCCAGGGCTTGGTATCGGAGACGACGAGCCGTCTCTTCCGGAGAAGCACCCGGAGCAGCATCGACCTCTAGGATCGAGAAATCGAGTCCAATCTTTGCTGCCACCTCGCTGGCAGCTTCAGAGAGTCGGTCCGAATCAGGCCAACCATGATGAACGTGGAGAGCCCTCACGTGAGAAGCCAAATCGTTGAGCAGCCAAGCCAACATGGCAGAATCGGCACCGCCCGAAAGGGCGACGACCACTGGCCCAGAGGGGACCTCCATTCTCTCGCTGATCTCTTCGATCAGAATCTTCAACCGACGCGTCTCAGCCACTTTTCTGGCTCCTGGATCTCCTGATATGAAGGGAGCGCGGCTGGAGAAGACCACGCTTGGTCGATCGCTGTCCAACCGGCCCGATTGGCAACACCTAATACGAACTTCTCACCGACTTCGTATTGCCGGATCTTCATCTCGAAACCGACAAGTCTCATCAGCCAAGCGCTCCGAGTGTCTTTTCTCCGCACCTTCATAAGCGCTGAAAGCCTCGGCTGGGATACGAGCCTCCCAGTGGCCAACCGGTCCATTACAGCGTGTCCGTGGCCTTCTAAGAGGCTCATGAGTGCCTGGACCTTTGAAAGCGCCTCTTTCTGCTTTTCGTCAGCGAGAACCCCCAGAATTCCCATCTCTCCCACCACCGGATTCCCGGTTCTTCTGGCGTCGCGAACCTGTTCGACCAGACGGGAAACAGCGCCTTCAGATGGTTGTGCCGAAGAGATGAGTTCATTCACCAAATCGAGGAAATAGGACCTCATCCACGGAACCCCAACGAACTGGGCTCGATGAGTCGACTCGTGGAGTGCTACCCAAGTCCTGAACTCGGAAGGTACAAGCTGGTGGGATCGCTCGACCTCCAGGAGGTTCGAGCCTACAAAAGCGACAGAATCTCCGACGTCTTCTCCGGGGACAACCAGTTCGTACTGTCCAAGAACCCGACGGGACAAGAGGCCGAGGACTCCGCCCATCTCGGCAGCAACCGCGGCACTAGCCACCGAAGCCCCGATCGAACCACGGCTCCGCTCAGACATTTTCTCGGAGACTCTCCGTTCGATCGGCGCCAACATCAACCGGAATGAGTCGTAGTTCCGTTCCACCCACCCCAGACGATCCACTACCAACACATCCGAAACCCCTGGAGTCACGAGCCTCGTCTCCTCTTCCACCAAAACTCCGGTCTGCCGAACCACCGAGGGAAGCGATTCTCTGAGCTGGTCCAGGTGATAAGAACGACCGAGTGGATAGTCTCCGGTCATTCTCTTAGCAATAACGCGGGCCGCCGACCTGGCGGTGTCACCTGGCATGAGAAACCCTGCCTTCGCTTCTGGCGATCAACTTCGTTGATCGAATAACAGTCTTGGCGCCTCGGACGATAAGAGCCAAACCCCGACAGACCAGTATTCCTGAGACTCCCTGGTGAATCTCTGAGTCCAGTCTGGCTCGAGTTGGATGATTCTCGGCTCTCCCCTCGAAGCGTTCCGGAGGCGACGCATCCGACCCTCGGCTCGGTGGGTCGGGACTATCGATGATCATGAGAAAGAGCCTACCGCCAAGGCGAGGAGCCTAGGCGCCCGACAATCACCGCTTGTGAATCGCTTGTTTGATCCGATCCATCATCTCGTCGGAGACTTCTTCACAGAGTTTTTCGCGAATCACTCTCCGAAGATGGTCCTCGAAGTGATAGGCGTCTCCGCAGGATGAGCAATCTCCGATATGTTTGGCGATATCCAACGCCTCATCCTCGTTCATCTCATTATCCAAGAACAGGTAGAGATTGGTGATCGCCTCGTCGCAATCGTGATTCTCGTGCTTACCAGGACCTGATTTTCCGCAGTCTTTTTCCATGCTCAATCCTCGGTCGCCTGAGAACCCACTTCTTTCTCAGGTAACAGTCCGCGTACCCGAGCGTATTCCCATAATGACCGTTCCATCGCCTTTCTTGCCCTATGCAGACGCGACATCACAGTCCCAATCGGTATTTCGAGGGTATCGGCAATCTCTTGATATGTGAAACCCTCCAGATCGGCCATGATCAGAGGGATCCTGTATTGCTCGGGGAGATCGTCCACCGCTTGCTTGACATCAGCATCGACCAGGAGGCTCATCACCTGCTCTTCGGCGCTCTCGCCCGAGCCACCAGCCAGGCTGGAGACCCGACGATACAGGTACAGATCCTCGACCTCACCGAGTTCGACCTCATCTGGTCGACGAGACTTCTGCCGATAACGGTTAATGAAAGCATTGGTGAGAATCCGATACAGCCAAGCCTTGAGATTGGTCCCCGCTTCAAACGAATCGTAAGCCCGATATGCCTTCAAGAATGTCTCTTGAACCAGGTCCTCGGCATCAGCCCTATTCCG
>CAYTVW010000130.1:0-2520 GCA_964441865.1 uncultured Acidimicrobiaceae bacterium | reverse complement strand
GAGTCATTCTCATCGCGGCCGTAAACAGCTGCGACGCGTATTCAAGGGCATCGACCTCGAAAGTCTCCTGATTCGCCACAACGATGAACATAGCAAGAAGGAAGCCTTTGAAGGAATCCCAATACCCAACGACCGATCTGCCCAGGAAGCCCGGTTTCGCTATCATGCCAGCCCGTGCCGGGGTAGCTCAGTTGGTAGAGCAGCGCACTCGTAATGCGCAGGTCAGGGGTTCAAATCCCCTCTCCGGCTCCAAAACCGGATTCCTCAAGAATCCCGGCCTTGATCTGCCCCCGTCGGGCTAGAGAGCCTCACTCCGCCAGCGAGACGAAGAGATTGGCGAGAAGAAGCTTGGGACGAAGGTTTCTTTGCAGATCTTGCACAGCAGCCAGAACCATCTCTGCCCGTTTCACCGCTGATTCCGGAGACAACCTGGTGAGAACTAGTACGGGAATATCCGTGTTTCGAACCGGACCGCCGATCTGCACAGCGGCAGAGTCGCCATACCAGGATGCCAAGGTCTCAAGACCCGCGGCAAGCAGAGTGTTCCGCATTCTTCGCTTGTCTCGATCGCTCTTCTCGGCATCCTCATCATCGGATCCACCATCGGGGATCAACGGATCGGGTGACTCGTACATCTCGTCCGCCAACAAAAACGCATCTCCCGGATTCCCGGTGAGGCAGCCAGGAACTCCGAGCCACTTGAGGCGGAAATCAGCCGCCTCGGGACTGTCGGCGAGGTTGATGGCCAAACCTGGCCGACCCCCAGCCATCTTCGCCACGGCCTCAGCCTTTGCTCGTTCAATCCCCCGAGCAACAAGACCCTCGACAATCTCAATCTCCGGGACCCTCCCCAGATGAATGGTGTGACATCGACTCGCAACCGTCGCAGGTAGAAAGCTTTCGGATTCGACGGCCAAAACGAAAACGGTAGACCTTGTCGGCTCCTCAAGAGTCTTGAGAAGAGCGTTCGCCGCCTGATCGGTCATGTTCCCGGCTTCTTCTATCAAGAAGACTCTTCGACTAGATTCGACCGGCCTGAGTGACGCTTGCTGAACCGTTGACCGAGCGACCTCCACTCCTATGCTCTGGCGACCTTCCGGCTCTACCAACACCAGATCTGGATGATGCCCGGCTTCGACCAGTCGGCAAGACCGACACTCCCCATCGTGCTTGCCGGATGTCGGACACAGAACCAAAGACGAAAACCAGCGACCAACAGTGGCTTTCCCCACTCCCGAAGCACCCACCAACATATAGGCACCGGACGGTGCCGGAGCCTCTTTCTCAAGGATCTCGAGCACTCTTCCGTGGCCAATAATGCTCACGGCAATCCCCGCCAGATCGTCTCAACGACCTCTGATATTGAGATCCGGGCGTCGACCACCATGACGCGCGGGTCGCCAGCCAACTGGTGATACCCCTCGGAAACCGCCATCTGAAACTCGACCCCTTCCCCGCCAATGCGGTCAACCGAAGTCTGCCGTTTCAGCCCGGCGATCGGGTCGACATCAAGAATCACCACCAGGTCCGGTACGGTCCCGCCCAGCACCGCCTCATTGAGTGATCTGATCTCCTCAATCCCCAATCCTCGAGCCCAACCCTGATAGGCAAGCGAGGAGTAATACGACCGATCGGATACCACCAGATGTCCACTGGCGAGAGCGGGACGCACAACATCGGCCATCAATTGAGCACGAGCAGCCGCGAACAGAGTCGCCTCAGTCCAAGGGACCATGTCGTGAGAATGCAAGAGCAGATCTCGTATCTGATCCCCGACCGGAGTCCCGCCCGGTTCACGAACGAGAGTCACTTCTCGTCCCATCAGAGCAGCCTTCTCGATTAAGAGGGCCGCGACCGTCGTCTTGCCCGAACCCTCGACACCTTCCAGAGCCAGATAGAAACCAGTCACAGGTCCTCCCCGGACTCCTTCCCCGATCTCATCCTGTCGATTGCCTCTCCGGTCTCCTTCAGGGGAGCCAACACGTCTTCTTCGAGATAGCCTCCAAAAAGGTCTTTTCGGATTGCCAAGAGAACACTCGCCCCCGAACCAAGAATGATCAAACCAGCCACCAGCATCATCGCCCTCAATCCGGAAGAGTATTCACCGGGGAGCAAACCGTCGAGCGCCTTGGCGCCTCCGGCCGTTAACGCCAGAGATACCAGGACCGCAGTTCGAGCCACCGCGTAGAAGGCGGCGAAGGTGCGGCCCCTGACTGCCTCGTCGTCGATTACGCCGTGGAGGTGCGTGAACCCAGATACATAGGCGATTCCCACGAAGAATCCCGCCAGGAACACCCATCCAGATGCACCCCCAACAGAATTGGCGCTCGAAGTGAAAACGATGGAGACACCGACGATCGACAGCGCCGAAGAGAAAATGGCTTCACGTCGTCGCAGGTTCCTTCCGAGAACAGTCATAAGGACCAACCCGATCACTAATCCGATACCCAGCGACGTGACCAAGACCCCGAAGCCTTCGTTCCCTCCGTTGAGGATCTCACTGGAGAATGGCTGGCTCAG
>CAYTVW010000129.1:0-5398 GCA_964441865.1 uncultured Acidimicrobiaceae bacterium | reverse complement strand
AATCCTCGACGATCGCCTTGATCACCTCCGGACGGGCGTCCGTGGCGAAATCGAGGTCATCATGGCGTCGACCAAGGAAGGCATCTCTAACTGATCCGCCCACCAGATAGAGGACATGACCAGCAGCTTCGAACCGTTCGCCCAAAGCAACGGACGCGCTCCCCGGTTCGACCAACCAACGAAGGCGATCGGGGATCATGTTCCAAGAGTAATCGTGGGCAGCTCGCACCCCTAAAGACAGTCAACTTCCAAGACTTGTTCTTGCCCGATCGGACTCGCAACCCTCGTCTAAGCGACTCCCAGTTCCATGACCTTCGCTCGGAACTCATGGGGATTCCTGACATGAGGTAGAGCTTCCGCCACAGTGAGCCTCCGTTCCCCAACCAATTTCAACAAGGACTGGTCGAAGGTCTGCATACCGAAGAACTCCGAGTCCTTGATCGTATCCACAAATGTCTCGGGCGGTGCGTCCGAGAGAATGTGCTCCTGCATCCTTGGGTTGATAGCCATTACCTCGGCAGCGAGGACTCTCCCAGTTCCATCAGCGGAATCGAGGAGCCGTTGGGAAATGATCCCCTTCAGATGTTGGGAAAGCTGCATTCTCACGGTGCGGTGGACTTGGGGCGGGAACAGATCCAAGAGTCGGTTGATCGTTTCGACCGGATCCGATGTCGTCATCGCCCCGACCACCAGATGCCCAGTCTCCGCCGCGCTGAGAACCCCCGCTGCGGTCGCTGGATCGTTAATCCCAGAGACCATGATTACGTCAGCGTCCTGTCGGAGAGCGCGGGCCAACCCATCGGCGTATGAGGCCGTATCCACTCCGACCTCCCTCTGGGCAACCACAGCCTTCTTGTCAGGAAAAAGAATCTCAATCGGGTCTTCAATGGTGACAATCGACAACTGACGGTTTTGGTTGATGTATTCGATGATCGATGCCAGGCTTGTGCTTCTCCCGGATCCCGAAGGCCCGGTGACCAGAAGGATGCCTCGCTCCTCATTCGCCATCTTCGCCACAATCGGAGGAAGGCCCAGACGATCGAGAGGCGGAACACCCGGAACCACTCGCCTAAGGACCAGACTCACCGAACCGCGTTGACGAAAAGCCGAAACCCTGAACCGTCCGATTTCCGGGTGACCATAAGCGAAGTCGGCTTCGTTGTGTTCCTTGAAGTCTTCGGCGGCCTTCTGAGTGAAAATCCCTTGAGCATACGCGGCGGTATCGGCTGGCTTGAGAACTGAGATTCCGTCGACTTTCTTCAAAGCGCCGTCGATTCGGAAAGTCGGAGGAGCCCCCACCTTGAGATGTACGTCTGATGCGCGCATCTCTCCGGCTCGACTAAGAAGCTGTTCGAGTGATACTTCCATTCTCGATCCTCTTGGTGAAAAGCGGCGGCCTTGACCCGCAGGTCATCGGCGGAGTCGGCCAGACTCTTGAAGAGAACTCACATAGAAATCTGACTAGAGATGCCAGCGTTCGGCCGCGCCCGCCGACATTGCCTCTAGCACAGTCCAGGATTCCTGCCCTGAAAGCCCGGGCGAAAGAACCTCTCCAGAACCAGCCAGACCCCTCAAAGTGGCGCTCGTCGACGATCGGAGAGCATCCAGGTCATACCCCCCTTCTAGGAAGGTAATCACCCTCCAGAAGGGCACAACGTCGGTCAATCGAGAAGCTATGAAGTGATAATCGCTTGCGGTTAGGTTCAGCTCGGCCAGAGGATCATCAATATGCGCGTCGTACCCAGCGCTGATCAGCACCCAACCGGGAACGAATTTGCGAAGAATGGGGATCACAAGCTCGTCGAACACCGTTCGGTACACATCCCCCGCAGTCCCCGGCGGTAGGGGGAGATTCATCACCGTCCCCTCTCCTTCGCCAACCCCGTTCTCGTCCACCATCCCATCGCCGGGGTAGAGAGGATGCTGATGGAGGCTCACGTAGAGGATCTCAGGATCTGACTCGACCAAGGTCTGTGTCCCGTTCCCGTGGTGCACATCCCAATCAAGGATCGCCACCCTTTCTCCCATATCCCGAAGATGGCGAGCAGCAACAACTACGTTGTTGAAAAGGCAGAAACCCATCCCCGCGTCAGCCAACGCGTGATGTCCGGGAGGGCGGATAGCGCAGAAGGCCGTAGCGTCTTCAGAACTGGAGAGTCGATCGATTGCCACGATCCCCGAGCCGGCACCACGGAGAGCCGCCTCATATGAAGCGGGAGATACCACCGTGTCCAAATCCACCGATCCCCCACCCGATTCCGCGAGTATCCGGATCCCGTCGACGTATTCCGGAAGATGAACACGGTAAAGGTCTGTGGCATCCACTTCTGGTGCTTCAAACTTCTCGACGGAGAAGCCGGAGTCCTCAACACCCCTCTCTACCGCGCTCAGACGTTCGGCTCTCTCGGGATGCCAAAGCCCCGTATGGTGCCCACGAAATGCCTCATGTGTGATATAGAAAACTCTCACATGGTGTACTTTGCCAGGATGGAAAGAGGAAAATGCCGCGATCGCTCGTAACTAGAGGAAAATGGCCCGGTCTGGTAGTCCTCCGTTCGGGTTGGTCTCTCGCCCAAGCCCGCCCATGGAACGACGATCTGGAAGGGGCAACTCTCCGCGTAGACCGCGGTAACACGCCGTTCCTGAAATCCTGCACTCAATGGCTGTTGCTCGAAGGAGCTCCCGCCGTAACTTCCGTCCCCCTCCACAGATCAGCTCGGGGGATGTGGGAAGACGCCGGATTCAAGGTATTCCGTCAACTGAAGTTGATGGAACGCGATTTGTCCGCCCGATGCGGCCAAGTTGTCCATCCCGTTCGTGTCGGATCCAAAGCAGACCTTGAAGACATCTTCCAGATCGACCAAGAATCCTTCGAGGTCGAATGGAGAATCGGACATTTGGGGTTGAAGGATGCAATGGAAGCCACGCCACGAAGTCGGATACTCATGCTCGACGACCCGGATCCGGTCGGGTTCTCCGTCCTCGGAATAGCAGGCTCGGTTGCCTATCTCCAGAGACTCGCGGTCCTTCCCGACAAACGAGGTCTAGGTTATGGCCGCTCACTGGTTCGTTCTGGGATACTCTGGGCAAGAGAACGGGGTGCCTACACGATGATCCTCAACACGCAGACCGACAACGAGACCTCAACGGCTCTGTACCAATCTGAGGGTTTCGAGCTCCTCCCCGACCACCTACACCTAGTGAGATATTCGAGGCACAGATGATCCGAATAGTCTGCGATTCCGGCGCCGACATCCCCGAAGACATCCTCGACCGGTACTCGATCCAGGTTGTACCTCTCTCAATTCGTTTTGGGCAGACCGAGATGGTCGACCAGCTCGAATTATCGACTCAAGACTTCTGGGAACGTCTCAAGGATTCCCCCGACCTCCCAGAGGTGGTAGCGCCCAGCGTGAACCGATTCGTCGACACTTTCGAACGCCTTGGAGTGGCGGGAGCCGAAGGCGTTGTCGCTGTGACCATGTCTTCAGATTTCTCGGCCTCCTACCAAATAGCTGTACTTGCCGCCCAACAAGCATCGATCCCGGTCAGCGTCGTCGATTCCCGGAGCGTGAGCATGGCGGAAGGATGGGTTGCTATTCAGGCTGCCCGAGCCTCCGAAGAACGCCTTCCTCTTTCAGAAGTCGAGTTCGTCGCGGAGACCGTTCGACACCGAGTCCACGTCTTGGCGGTGATTGACACGCTCAAATACCTTGAGCGCGGCGGACAGGTGAAACCGTATCAGGCAAAGTTGGGTACGATGCTCGACATCAAACCCATGATCACCGTCCGCGATGGGGTCGTTACTCCAGCCGGTCGAGTCCGTTCCTTGTCCAAGGCGCTCTCGCAGATTGTTGCCGATGTGAAATCTCATGGTGATCGCCTCGAAGACCTGGCGATCCTTCACTCGGAGGGAATCGGTTTGGAGGCGTTGGAGGACGCCCTCGGCGACCTCGCCAATTTTGCCGTGCGAGCTGAGATCGGTCCCGTGGTTGGAGCTCATGCTGGCCCGGGAGCCCTCGGAGTCGCCTACCGTTTGCAGTAATGCCACCTCCAATCCCTGATCGTTTTCGGCTCGAACTCAGAATCGGCCGTGACGGCGATATCGAAGACTGGCTGGCAACCGACGCCTCGCTTGATCGTCCGGTTCTGGTCAGGATCATCGGTCCGGATACCACTCCCGAGAGAGTGAAGGCTTTCTTTGAGGCAGCCCAGGAAATATCTTCTGTCAGTCATCGATACCTGACTGCCCTCTACACCGCCGGGAATATCCCGCACGGGGCTTTCGCTGTTTTTGAGTGGGCCGGTGGGGCCACTCTGGCTAACCGAATCGCCTCCGGCGAAACCATTCATGCTTGGGATTTCCTCCCCAATGCAGCCGGCCTGGCTGGCGCTTTGGCTGCTATGCACGCTGAAGGGATAGTCCACGGCGCGATTGACACGCGATCGGTCTTCTACACCGTTTCACACCCGGCCAAGCTAGGAGGGATTGGGCGACGGCGTGTCACCTCAACCGCACTCGAAGACGTCAGATCACTCGCCCGTGTCCTTGAGGAAGGTCTCACCGGTGTCCCTCCCGGGGGTCCTCCTCCGTCCGAGGTGGTCGACGGTCTCTCTCCGGAAGTGGATCGCATTCTTCGGGCCGCCCAAAGGGGCGAACTGTCATCTACAGCCTTTCTCGAAGCCCTCGAAAAGGCCCCCTCTCCTATTCGACAGATCCCTGAACCCCCTGGATGGTCAAGGAGGCTTCTGATGGCGGCGTCGGCGTTGGTCCTTGCTGCTTTGATCCTGGTGGTTGGCGGGCGTTGGCTCTCTACGGGCTCAGGTGGAATTCGAGTCCCTATCGATTTCCGTGAGATTTCGCCGGTCCCCGGAGAAGCGATGACCACCACAACGACCATCCCCGACATGGTCCCACTAGAGATCCTCTCGGCCGTGACGGTGGACCCGTTCGGCCAAGCCGGAGAACACGATTCCCAGCTCCGGAATCTCTATGACGATGACCCAACCACAGCATGGACCACCGAGATCTACAACGTCGAACTTTCGGTCTTGAAGCCCGGGGTGGGTATCGCCTTGAGGGTATCGGGGACTCCTGACCTCGTCGAGTTCCAAGGAATCACGAGCGACACCAGTTATGAATTCGGATGGATGGAGAGCCGGCCGGTTTCTGCTGATTCGTGGGAATTGGTTTCTGGGGGTCGGACGGTCGGGAGCACCCTCTCTATTCAGCTTCCCCAACGAACCGACGGTTGGTGGGTTCTCTGGCTCACGTCTCTCCCGATCACTAACCCTCCTAACCGTTCCGCCGCGATCTCCGAGGTACGCTTCCTGGAATCCACGCCATGACCGAGAAAAGCGATACGGAACTCATGAGCCTATTGGCCGATGGAGATTC
>CAYTVW010000128.1:0-5422 GCA_964441865.1 uncultured Acidimicrobiaceae bacterium | reverse complement strand
CATTCCTAAGCACGTGAATGTCGCCGGGACCGGTGCCGATCATCGATTCGACCCTGACGCGAGCATCCATACAGGTAAGAATCACTGCCCGCCGCTTCGGTTGCTTCTCCATCCCTGGAAGCGCCAGCTGAGCAGCATTAGCCCGGTTCCAAGCGACAAAGTCGTCTACAGCTGACATCCAAGAAGATCCTACCTAGACAGATTATTTAACTAACGGAGCACAAGACCCCGGAAGTAGACCGGTCGTTCTTGCCCGCCAATCCCGGAGATGACCATGAGTCGGAGCCTGTTGTCATGTATCGGCAACCGGGCCGAACTCTCGATCTTGTGTGTCTGACGAGCCACTGCGATCGAGCCAATCCGATTATCAGCCTCCTCCGACCTAATGGTGATTCAGACAAGCGGTCTGAGCACAACCTCTTGAATCGAGAGAACTGATCAGCCCCAAATGGTCGAATTCAACGCCGGTGACACGATAGAGCGCCCCGAGTCCATCAACCCCGTAAGAATTGCTGGCCCAATCGATCATCGCTCAGGACTCACCATCATCGGCTGCAGTCCAGCGAACAGCGATGGAGACTCCGCCCCAGGCTCCATGAGCGGAATTTGCCGACGGTACTTGGGAATCACCGTTGTAGCACCCACTCCGAGTTCTCAGCGAGAAGCGCAAACTCAATTTCCCGCCGGACTTGATCGTAAAGCGCATCAGCGATCGGACCGCCACCACACTCGGTGAGGTCGACCACCGCCATCGCCTTCTCAGACTCAAGCAACTCCCGGTACTCGGCCTCCGACCCCTTCCGCTCCTCCAGCTCCCTAAGCCGTTGCCAAATGCTGTCCACCAGATCAGGAGTCCAGGACGCCTTGAACCCATGACTAGTGACACAATCCTGCCAACGCCTCTGTAGTTCAATCAACCGTTCGTCCGCATCCAAGCGTGCGTTAATCTCCGATCTTTGTTCCAATCGAACCCTCGAAAGGGCCGAACGAATGAGTCCATAGTCGGTATCCGCCAACGCCTCGCCATAGCATCCAATTTCGTCTTCAGGTAGAGCCGGATCAAACCGGTTGCCCCGCAACGCCACCAAGAACGCCTTTTGCACATCCGCGCTCATCTGGGCAAATGAACCGTTCAGCCCTAAGCCTGGTTCCGGAACCTTGCCGCCTCCCACATCGAAACCCTGAACGTACATAGCTGCAGCTGTGATCCCGTATCCGAATCTGGCCACGAAATCCTCATCTGGCACCGAGTTTCCGAATTCGTCGACGAAAACCGGGCGTTCTGCTCCGCTGTCTTCTTCGGTAACAAAGCCTAATGGGTAGGCAAAACCTTCTTCCACCATGCACTCAGCGATACGGGTTTCGAGTTCGTTGCTCATTGAAGCCATCAGCGCTTCACTTTCCGCCGAATCGTCTAGACGAAGAAAAGCTTCGACTTTGTTGAGAAATTCAGCAGGCAGACTGGCACCTTGGCTTTCAAGATCGGTGATCGAGGATCCAATCCTGCCGTTCCACCCCCAAAAAACAATGGCCGTCAGCAGAAAACCGAACCCCGCGCACACTTTCAGTCTCGCACGAGAACCCATTGGCTGACCCTTCCCCCCAAGCAGACAAACGACACCTGACACCTCTGGATTAGCCGTCGCCCGTCCGACAAGGATTTTCGATTCGATTCGCTACTGAGCGTCCCTTGATTGAACGGGCCCGTTTGACGCCCCGCCTTCGTCATCCGTATTGAAAAATCTGTACTGCATCAGTTTACCGCCGTAATTGGTGAACCAACTGTTCCAATGAGTGACACAATCCTTAGGGAATGTGCGGGAACCCGTATTTGAGTGCCACCACCCGTCAAGTTCCCACAACTCGACAGTCATCATTCCTTCACTGTCGCACCAAGCCGCCTTCGGATTGGGCCTTGGTCTTTGATCAAACGACAGGGAATAATCGCCATCTGCGTCGATCATTTCTCTGCCTTGGAGAGAGTATTCCATGGTAACCCAACTGTCCCAAACGTCGTCATCAGACGCGAGCGCTGGCATCATGCCAGACAACAGGAATAGCGTCGTGACCCCCGTAATCCATCCTCTTCGGGCTCGCATTGTTCCGAATCGCATCTTGCTTCCCCCTTCTAGCGTTGACCGACACCGACAGGCGCAATCTAAACAACTCTATACATCGAATTGAAGACCAGCAAGCAAGGTGAAGCGCTCCGGACCTCTCAACCCCTCAGTCGCCAACAGGTGACAGACGATTCCTCAACAGGAGCGTGAGATTTGCAGCAATGATCGCACCGAAACAAGCGAGGATTACATCGTCAACATCAACGACCCGCCTACCTGCAACGTACTGCACAACTTCAGCTGTCGTCGCGGCAATCGCGACGAGAGCGACAGCTCGTTTGGCATTTTTCCACAGCAGGGTTGCGGCTACAGCCGCAGGAACCCAGAGAAGTGTGTTGCCGAAAACGTTCCGCAACTCGTAATGGGCATTGCCCGGCTCTAGCAACGGAAAGACGAACTTGAACGGAACGAAATTCGTCAAGGGAACGCTTGTCCACTTCGGATGCAAAGTGAATGCTGCTGTCGCAAAGAACAGAACCGCTGTGGCTACCAACCCCAGTTTACGAAACACAAGCAGACCTCAGGAGAAGAATTTGACGCCGACTGCACGATAGCGTTGTCGTGCGACCACACGAGATTGGCAGCCCAGATCGCACCAAACTGGGTTTTGTCCCCCGGTGTCTGCGGAGGCTGATGCCCTCGTGTTGCTGGCATGGAAGATTTCGGTTTCGGTTGGGGTGTGAAAGCTAAGGCTTCGGTACGGTCGGATGCTGCTCTATCAGTCGACCCATTCGCAGGCAGCAGATCCGACTTCTTCGATGGTGTGGCAGGGTTTGCGGGCTCCGATTGATTCGGTCGTGTGGGCGGTGTCTACTGATTCGGCGAAGGCGTTTTCGTGGCTGTCTCATTCGCATCCGACAAAAACGGTGATACCTATATCAGTGAGCCGGTCGGTCTCTACCACTGACGCATATCCCTCGCCTTTGTTTACTTTTATGGATCCGTCAGTCGGTGAGCTGATTCAATAATACGACCATGTTGAGTGCCCGCACGGTAGAGCTTGAGTTGAGAGCCATTCAGTCGTCCCACCGAGCTACCGAGACGCCGCCCCAATGTCAGCTTCCAGACGATCAGCGAGCCCATCTTCATCCATCCCCAACAGCCCACACTTGGTGTGTTGGATGATCATCACCTCTTCCGTCCCAAGAGTCCATTGGGAAAGGACAATCGAGTAGATGACGTCTTGGGTAACAACGCCTCCCGCATTCCTAAGCACGTGAATGTCGCCGGGACCGGTGCCGATCATCGATTCGACCCTAACGCGAGCATCCATACAGGTGAGGATCACTGCCCGCCGCTTCGGTTGCTTCTCCATCCCTGGAAGCGCCAGCTGAGAGGCGTGTTCTCGATTCCAGGCTATGAATTCGTCAACAGCGGACATGATTAGGGTTCCTGTCAGAGGGAGTCAACTGCACGAGACCACCCTAACCGAGAATCAGGGGTTTCCCCGATAGCGATTCTGATTGATTCCGGTGATTCTGGAACCATGAAGATCGTTGAGTCCGCCCGCCTCATCGCCGAGAAAACCCCTCCCAACCGGAACCGTTACGCCGATTTTCTGAGAGCATTCGCAATCTTGATCGTCGTATTCGGCCACTGGTTGATGGCTGCGCCCGAGATGATCGATGGGCAACTCCGAATCGGCCACCTGCTTTCTGATGTCGAATGGACCCGCTGGGCGACTTGGCTTCTCCAAGTGATGCCAGTGTTCTTCTTCGTCGGCGGCTACGCGAACGCGATCTCGTGGCGTTCTGCCCGTTCCCGATCGACCTCGTACGGAGCCTGGATTCAGAATCGACTCCGACGGCTGGTCGTCCCGGTCCTCCCTGTCCTGGGAGTATGGACCGTAGTGGCGTTTCTCGCTCTCAAGTGGAACCTCGACCCAAAATTGCTTACGGTTGGGACAATGGCAGCCCTTGTCCCCGTCTGGTTTCTTGCCGCCTACACCGTCGTCGTCACCCTTACTCCTCTGACCTTAAGGATGTGGGACAAACACGGATGGGTTCTGGTATTCGGTCTAGTAGGTATCGCCTCCGTTGTGGACATCCTCACCTTCAGTATGAACAGGGACACCATCGGTTATCTCAACTACCTGTTCGTCTGGGGCACTGTTTACATCTTCGGTTATGCCTGGGCCGACGAGCGTATGGCTGCAAGGAAAGCCAGGCTCCTTTTGGCTGCTTTGGGGTTGGGGGTTCTAGCAGCCCTCGTCTACTTCGGCCCGTATCCAGTGGCGATGGTCGGGATCGACAACTCACCGATCACCAACTCGAATCCACCCAAGATCACCAATATCGCTCTAGGACTCTTCCAGTTCGGTCTCGCTCTCACACTCGAAACACCCCTCCGCCGATGGCTTGAGAGAATCCGGCCGTGGACCACGGTGGTCTTTGTCAACGGGATAATCATGACCGTCTATCTGTGGCATCTCACAGCAATGGTTGCGGTAATCGGAGGTTTGATCGCGTTCGACGGTTTCGGGTTGGGCCTCCAAGGTAATACGTCATGGTGGTGGATCACCCGCCCGGTCTGGATCTCGGTCATGGCTGCTGCCACGCTCCCCCTCGTCGCGATCTTTGCCCGATTCGAACATCTCCGAACCAGCACCCTCTCCGTTCCTCCTACTTGGAGAATGATCACGGGGGTTGTCGTCCTGTGCACGGGTTTGGCGTGCCTCGCGAAATTCGGGATCACGGACGGAAATCGGTTGAATTCGATCCCCGTGTTGCTCACCTTCGTCGGAGCGGCTTCTGGGAAAGTAGTCTCTCCTAGACTCCGAGTTCAACCCATCGGGTAAGAGGAGAGGATTACTTCCCGAGGAGAGATTCAATCCGAGAACGCCGGAGAGCGAGCTGACCAACATTGTGGTAGCTCGCGTTCGACAAAAAGACAGATCCCCGAGGACCAATCGAAATGGCCAAAGCCGACAAAGCCAAGAACAGAAGCCAAGACTCATCAAGTGACACCGAGATTATCTCCGACGAACCAGAGTCAACTCCCAGTGCTACCTCGGCAGCAGGTGGAAAGAACCGTCGAAACCAGGAATCTCGAAACCCAACCAATGGCGACAAGTCCGAAGCAGCGCCAAAACCGGCAGGTCGTCCTCAACCAGACTCTCCCAAGCAGGTCGTCTCCGAGAACGGGCTGACAACCGAAGAAGCCCGAGTTCTTCTTGAGAAGTTCGGGCCCAATCGCCTCCCCGAACCGACACCGGACCCTCTATGGCGGAAGATCGTGGCGGCGGTCATTGAGCCAATGAGCCTCCTTCTGATCATCGCCGCCCTGGTCGCTGGAATCGCTCT
>CAYTVW010000127.1:4346-5448 GCA_964441865.1 uncultured Acidimicrobiaceae bacterium | reverse complement strand
CCACGCGACACTGATCAACCGAGTCCGAGTTGGCTCGCTACGAGAATCGATCAAGGCGCTCCCAAGGACAGCGGCTTTCGCAGGCTTGATATCGCTAACCCTCGGATTCGTCGCGGTCTTCGTGCCGACCCGGATCATCATCGCCGAGAATTGCGCCTCGGGCTCCTGCTACCTAGCCGCCTCAACCTCTTTCGGGCCGGGATTCTTCAGGACCTTCCCATTCCGTTTAGCCACCGGGTTCTTCCCACTGACCTACCTACGCGAGGCAGGTTCGGCGTATTCCGCTCTACGGCGGCCAACAGCATTGATCGCTCTAGTTGCAGGCATAACAGCCTGGTTCGTCATTCGACAAGTGGCCAGATCGTCCCAGGTTTCTGCCACCACCAGTGGGTCCTCTGCCGATGTCTTGGCCAGAAGCGGGCTCGGATGGTTCGCTTCTATGACAATCCTGGCAGGAGCCACAATGTCCTCCCTAAGTGAAGGCATGCAAGGAGCCCCGCTTCCCGTGCAAATGTGGAGAGAACAGGGCTACACGATGATCGGCTGGTCGTTAATCGCTGGTTTGCTGATAGCCAGCTCGGCTGCCCGACTACCTTTGCTCTGGGCCAGAACCCTGTTGGCTTCATTAGCGATCGGTGTCTTCCTGTCTGGCCTTGCGAATTTCGGAGACATCTATCGCCACGACTTGGGGATGGAGGGTCCTCTTCTAATTCAAGCTGGTGAAGAATTCGCCCGATTCGATCCAAACGCCGAGTCCAGACGATGCGATATCATCGAACGTCTCAGCGATCTCGCTACCGACGAGAAGTCAGCCGCGGTGTTCAACAAGTTCACCACCAACATCAATGCCGCTTCTCTCAGTCTCAACGGTAGGGAGTTCTGCCCGCTGCAACTCGACTAGTTAACACACTCCCGACAGTCTCAAGGACAGAGGCCCTTGTCCGTTTGAAAAGCCACTAGATCGATTCCAGCATCATGTGCTTCGTCCACGACGAGTCTTTCGAGATAGCGACCACGAACGCCAACCCCTAGATCGAAAGTCACCGCAACACCGATCGTCTCCTCTGTCCAGACCCTCTTGTTGTCAGAACGAATCATGGAT
>CAYTVW010000127.1:0-4336 GCA_964441865.1 uncultured Acidimicrobiaceae bacterium | reverse complement strand
TCTATCAGAGTGTTTTTCCACAACAGAGAGGTCAAATCGCACCCGAAAACTGGTTGGTAGCAATGAGTCTGTGTCGAACTAGGGAAATGACGTCCGTCGACTTGATACGCCCCATCAGACCCTTCGCTAGAAGCGTGAGGGATAGCCGAATTTGGACCATACCTATGCTGGTGTTCTTCCTGAGTTCTCCGCTCCTGCCGCTCCTGCGAGAAGGCTCATATCGAGTCGGTGCCGGGGACAGTGGCAATCGAATCCTGGCCCATATCGCTCTGGTGGCCATAACCTACGTTTCGTTGGCTCTAGGAGCTTCGTCCCAGAGAAGCGCAATCGACGGTTCAACGCCAGGCTAACCCTCTCAGTGCGCACAGGATTCGTCATCCGAACAAGGATTAGCTCCATGCGAGTCTCGAATCTGGCATATCTCATTCTTGTGAGAACACCGTCCTAGAACCCCTCGTTCGTTGGATTCACTCTTCGCTTGGAGGCTCGACTCCCAAGATGCCCAGAGCCCTAACGAAAAACGAAGCCATCTCGGCGCGACTGAGAGACCTATCGGGGCAGAAGTGATCGTTCTCCGGTGGATTACACCCCAGGGTGACGTCGACTGCAGCGATCGCATTAATCGAGTCTTCGAAGCGGTTCTCATCGTCGTCGGAGAAGAAATCCGTCGTCACATCCGGATATCCGAAAGCCCGAACCAGGAACTCCGCCATCTCGTCGCGGATCAGATAAGCATCAGGGCAGTAGTCGGTTTCAGTGCAACCGAACGCAATCCCCGCCTCACCGATGGCATTAATGTCCCCCTCGAAGAGGTGCCCATCATCATCCGAGAAGTAATCGTTGCTTGAGTAGGGGAGCTCAAGCGCACGTCGGATGAACGCCGCCATCTGGCCGCGGGTGATGTTGCGATCCGGACAGAACCTAGTGTTCAAAGGCGGATTGCATCCTCGAGTGATCCCGAACTCGGCAATCCGATTGATGTTCCCCTCGTGGACAGAGTCTTCATCGTCCCAGAAGGCTCCGTTCCAAGAAACAAGTCCTGGGGCTTCGATCACTCTCGCGCTAAGCAGATACTCGTAAGGGTTTATTGCGGTCCCCCGATCACCGGTGTCTGAATGCCGAATCTCGAAATGGAGATGTGGCGAAGTCTCCTCAGCGTTACCAGAGTCACCAAGCCAACCTATTAGCTGGCCCTGCTCCACCCATACTCCCGATTCAATCCCATCTGCTATCCCCCACCCACAGCCGTCGTCAGTCCCAGGCGTGTCGTTGTTCAAGTGGATATAGGTAGTGACCCAACCTCCAGCATGACGGATGTCGAGATTGCAGCATTCATCACTGACCCAGCCCACATACCCTTCGTAGGCAGCGACTATAGGACGTCCTTTCACTTTCCCGACCGACATGATGTCGATCCCCTCATGGGTGCGTCCATCCGGACGAGGCGCCCCAAAAGTGTCACTGAAATACCAGTCCGACGGAGAACCGGCCACCGGAAAGATGATGTCGTTCGGGTCCATCGCCGGTTGATCGTCCGCCACCACGACGGCCGAAAACGAGACCAGCAACGCAACACTCGCTATCACAAACATCGGATGGATCCTCTTGAACATCAGCATTCTCTCCGTGAGTGTCAATTTCGCACCTTACTGTCAGTGTTGTCCACCAACCGATTTCCGTTCAACAACCCCCCACCAATAAAGACACCTTACAAGCTGGAACGGCCTTGGCAACGACCGTTCTTCAGAACGTCTCCTGTCCCATACTGACCGCTGTTCGTGGGTCGTAGCGACCCTTCACTCACGAACGAGAACCCGGGTTTCGGTGCCTGCCGACGGAGACCGCGTCCGATCCGTCTTCCTCGGTTAACTGAACCAGTCGCGAACGGGGAACCTCAACAGCAGCCTCCAAATGGTCGTGGTCGCTCCCGTCTATTCGGTGCTGAGCCGAGCCAGAGCTCCTCCGTCAACACGGAGACTCGCGCCCGTGATGAACGCAGCATCTTCATCGACCAAGAAAGCGATCGCTTTGGCGATCTCCTCGACCTTTCCCACCCGCCCCACTGGATGCCTGGCCCCGATTGACTCAACCGTCGAGCCGCTGCGGAATAGACCGGCGGCGAGCATTTCGGTATCGACCGCTCCTGGGAGAACACAGTTCACACGGATGTGGAAAGGAGACCATTCCAGCGCCATTGCCCGGGTCAGAGCCAGCAGCCCTCCCTTGGACGCCGCATACGCGGCTACTCCGACCGAGGTGGCCTCGGCGTGTACCGAAGAAACGTTGATCACCGATCCACCGTTGGCACGAAGATTGGGGAGTAACGCCTTCGGAACCAGAAATGCAGCACGGAGATTGACGTCGATAGTCTCGTCCCAAGTCTCGACCGACGTCTCTTCGATAGTCGAGTAGGGAGCAACCGCCGCGTTGTTGACGACTCCGCTCACCGGTCTATCTCTCAACGCGGATGCGATCTCTTCGCCGCACGTTGGGCGACTCAGATCGACCTTCAGATGTTCGTCGGATTCAGATTCCTCGCTCCGGTCAACCCCGATCACGTGATAACCTCGGTTCCGAAACTCCCGCACCGTGGCCGACCCTATTCCGCCTTTCGCCCCGGTCACGACAGCGATCGGTTTCTTGTCCATCAGATTCCCTTTCCTAGCCCTCTCAAAAGGTTGTCGATGGCAACGCGATTCGTTCTGGCCACAGCCTCATGTGTGTTCGAGCCGTTGTGGGACCCCAGGATCACGTTCTCCATCCGAGTGAACGGATGATCCGACGATAGGGGTTCATTCTCGAATACGTCTAGCGCAGCCTGGGCAATCCGTCCCGACTCGATCGCAGAAACCAGTGCTGGCTCGTCGACCAAAGCGCCGCGCGAGATGTTGATCAGCCAGGATCCGATTTCCATCAAAGCCAATCTCTCCGAGTTCACAATATGCCTTGTCTCGGGGGTGGCCGGGAGGTGCAGAGAGACGACATCAGAACGTCGGAACACTTCATCAACGCTGCAGAGTTCTAGTTGATGCTCGCCAAGCCAATCCGCGGGAGGAGATACCGGATCATACCCGATCACTGTCATCCCCAACGCGGACACCCTTCGGGCAAAAGCTCTCCCTGAGCTCCCCAAACCCAACACTCCAGCGGTCTTCCCGGCCAGAGTGGTCCCTCGGATCTTCTTCCATTCCCCTCGGTGGACGGAATGGTCAACGGTGTGCTGGTGTCTTGACATCAACAGGAGGAACCCGAGGGCATAATCGCCGAGCTCGTCACCGAACACTCCGGGCGTGTTGAAGACTTTAACCCCACGATCTGCGGCAGCCGAGTGATCAATTGCGTCCACTCCTATTCCCCACTTGGAGATGACCTTCAAACGGGGACAGGCTTCGATCACTTTTCGAGACAGGATGTCATCCCCCGCCAAAATCCCATCGAATTCGGGCAGAATCGCGATCAGTTCCTCTTCGTTAAGCTGCTGGCCCGGAATATCCGGGATCACAGCCTCGACCCCATTCCGATCGAACACGTCCTGGAACTCGGACATAGAGTCCCAAACAAGCTTGCAGGAAATTAGAGCCCGATCACCCATGGCGTCTCTTCAACAGACATTCGGCGACATAGAAATCAATCTCCTCGTCGATGTCCTGGGATTCTTCCGCTGACATCGGAAATAGGAGCGCCTTGGGCCCAACCCTTCGTCCCGTCTTCAAGATGAAGTCCTTGGATGCAATGTAGATGTTCGAGTTCTCTTCCATTAGAGGCGGGAGATCCTGGGTCCTTAATAGAACAGCCGGGTCGTGGTTAACGGGCCGACCATCCTCCCAGAAGAACCTGGTCTGCCGGGGAGTCACCGCCATCAGAGAATCATGCTCCTCATCGGCCTCGTAGGCCTCGATGGCCTTGTCGATGGTGGTAGAGGTGAGGAGTGGATTAGTGGCATGAGTCTGAAGGAAAGCATCTCCGGGCAGAACCGAAGCTAGATGAGCGACGATGTCGTGCATCGGAACAAAATCACCGTGAAGCTCTACCGGACGAATATGAATCCCCACATCAGGGAATCGGGCCGTGACTTCATCCGCGATCTTCTCGCTGTCGGTATCCACAAATACGTGGTCCACCCTTCTGGCGTCCATAAGGGCTTCCAGAACCCATTCGAAGAACGGCCTCCCCGCTATCGGCCGGAGATTCTTCCCCGGGACCCTTTCCGAATTCCCCTTCATCGGCACAATTCCTGTTATTTCCATCACTTCTCCGGATAGTAGAAACGCTTCTTCAGTTCACTTGGACTCGGACGTCTTGTATGAAAACCCTGGTAGGTTCCGGAGAACTGGGC
>CAYTVW010000126.1:0-5451 GCA_964441865.1 uncultured Acidimicrobiaceae bacterium | reverse complement strand
TGGTCGCAGGATTCAGTCTGTTCTCGGATGGCGAGGCTCCGCCCGAAATTGGAGTTGAGTTTCTGGCTGTCGGTCAAGGCGACGCGGCCCTGGTTTTCGATCGGGGAGTGGTGATACTTGTCGATGCGGGACCGGATCCCCAGAAGATGAACCGGGCTTTGTCTCGATACGGAGTTGACCGGATCGATCTGGTGGTAGCCACCCACGTCCACGAGGATCACTTGCGGGGGATGGAAGCGGTGATCGGGAGGATCGCTGTCGGTGCGGTATGGGCGAGTTTCGGAGAACATGCGACTCCCGCTTCGAAGGATTTCATCCGGTTGTTGGAAATACACGAGGTGGGATTGGTGCATCCCCAGCCGGGCTGGCGGATCGATCTCCCCTCCGGGTACATAGACGTTTTGGGTCCCACTCGTCGTTACGCCTCACCTAACGACGAGTCGATTGTGTTGACTGTCCGATTGGCGGGGCTCGACTACCTCTTCAGTGGCGATGTCGAGACTTTTGCCCAAGCGGATCTGGGATTGATCAACCCGGACGTCCTCAAAGTCCCGCATCAGGGAGCCCTGACATCAGACCGCAACTGGATTCGAGAAAACGCGGGGAGTCTTGCTGTGATCAGTGTCGAGCCCAACGATTTCGGTCATCCTGGCCCGGAGATTCTGGAATCATTGGAGTCAGCGGGAGCGGTGGTGCTTCGGACCGATGAGGTGGGTGATGTGGTGGTTGATGCACTGAATCCTCTTGTCAGTGCAACATCTGGATAGATACACCCCGGAGGAGCTGCTCTGGCACTCGGTTCGAGTTCATACTTTGAGAGACTCTCCGATCTCCCTCGGCCATTCGTTTCACACTTCGATTCTCCGGCAATCGAACTTGGTTCGAATTCCGCCTTAAGATCAGATCTCAATGTGCATTCGGAGATTCTTCAGATGAAAGATGCGATCAGCATGGAAACGATTCGGGGTCTCTGTTGTCCCTGATCCATATTTCGGCTCAATCTGATGCTGGTCCTGGAGAACGCAGGAAGGCGCTGGAACTGGCCCGTACGTTCCTAGTCGAACACGGCGTTACCGAAGACAACCTGGTGCGAGTAGACGTCCCTGACCGTGGTGCCAGTGAGATGGGCGACGGTGGGCTCCGCCCCGAACTGGCCGAGGTCGTCCCGATGCTTCAATCGCAGTCACTATTCGGTGGGGTCCAAGGGATCAAAGTGGTTGAAGCACACCTGATCCGTGCTGCTGAAGGAGAGGTCGTGGCTGAGCTGTTGGAGAGTGCTGACTCGGATTCCGTTGCCGTCGCCCTCGTCTCGTTCGGATCGCTTCCGAAGGCTCTGGCCAAAACAGTCAAGGCGAGAGGCGAGACAGTCTCAGTTGGGAAGATCTGGGAGCGACAGGCGCAGAAATGGCTGGAAGAAGAGATTGACCGACGCGGTCTCAAGATCGGGAGGGATGCCGTCGGTGCTCTCATGCAGAGGTTTGGCGGCGACACGGCTTCGTTGGGGCAAGCGTTAGACCAACTGGAGGGGCTGACAGCGAAGATCACCCCCGAGACGATCCTGGAAAGGTTCAAGAATCGGCCGAACGAGCCAATATTCCACTACACCCAGGCTCTGGCCTCTGGGAATGTTGCGGAAGCTCTGAGGCGCCTCCAAGACCTCCTGTATTACCGGCATCCTCTGGAGATCCTCGCTGCTCTAGAGACCGAAATTCGAAGACGTTCGTACGCTCTTGTTGCCGACAGCCCGGAACACCTGGCGAGGATGGCAGGGGCCAAACCGACCGACGGGTGGGTGGAAAGGACTTGGAGAGTACGGGGACGGACAGACCAACACTCGATGTGTCGCTCTCTAGAGGCTCTCGTTAAAGCAGACAGAGTCTTCAAGACCCAGCCTGAAGACATTCACCAGGTCACGGCTGAGCGATTGACGGTCGCCCTGTGCCGTTGGATGGGGAAGTAAGACTCAGGCGAGTTTCTTTGCCAGGCGGCTTTTGCGTCGAGCTGCGGTCTGTTTCGAGATGACTCCCTTGGAAACCGCTGTGTCCAGCTTGATCTGGGCTTCTCTGAAAGCTTCCTTGGCGGCATCGTTGTCGCCAGCAGCGACGGCTGCTGTAACTGCCTTGGCCCGTGTCTTCAACTCGGAACGGACAGACTTGTTTCGGGCGTTACGAACCACCATCTGGCGATTCCGCTTAATTTGAGACTTGATATTGGCCATGTTGTTTCTCTTAAACTCTACGTCTGGGTGCCCACTCTCGCTTCGATCGGCGTCGCCGCACTGAAACGAGGGCGGAGCTTCCGAAGTGGCAGGCTTCCCCCTTGTGGGGGATCGGAGTGCGGAAATCTAACAGTTCGGCGAGTCCCGGTACAATCCCAGCGCCCGGAGAAACGCCGGTGTCTATCCCGGGAGTGTTGAATTTGACCCCTCAGTCGCGCATTCGAAACTTCAGCGTCATAGCCCATATCGACCATGGGAAGTCGACGCTGGCCGATCGACTGTTGGAGAGAACTGGTGCAATCACCGAAAGGGACATGCGCGAACAGATTCTCGACACCATGGATATTGAACGCGAACGCGGAATAACCATCAAGGCCAACAATGTCCGTATCAAGTATCGAGCGAAGGACGGTCAGGACTACACCCTCAATTTGATTGACACCCCGGGGCACGTCGACTTCTCATATGAGGTTTCGCGTTCTCTGGCAGCATGCGAGGGAGCTTTGCTGTTGGTCGATGCCGCGCAAGGAGTGCAAGCTCAGACCTTGGCGAACGCATACATGGCTGTTGAGGCGGGACTCGAAATCATCCCTGTCCTAAACAAGATCGATCTACCCGCCGCCGATCCGGATCGGGTAGCAGAGGAGGTGGTGGGGATTCTCGGAGGTGACCCGGGAGACGTGCATCGACTCTCTGCCAAGACCGGAGACGGTGTGGACGAACTCTTCGAGAAGATCGTGGCAGGGGTTCCTGCCCCGGTTGGCGATCCCAACGCACCTTTGCGGGCACTCGTTTTTGACTCGTACTTCGATGCTTATCGGGGGGTGGTCTGTTACATCCGGATTTTCGACGGGCGGATTTCGACTAACGAGCGAATCAAATTCATGGCAACCGGCGAACAACACGCTGCGAACGAGGTAGGCGTCCTTACCCCGACCGCGGTCCCGGTATCGGTTCTCGGCCCAGGCGAAGTCGGATACCTAATCACCGGTGTGAAAGAGATTGATCGGATCAAGGTCGGAGATACGATCACCGCGGCTGCATACCCTGCGGATAAGGCTCTTCCGGGGTATGAGGAACCCCGTCCCATGGTGTTCGCTGCAATCTTTCCGACCGACGGAGACGACTTCGAGGAGCTCCGTGACGCACTCGACAAGCTCCGCCTCAATGACGCGTCTCTCGTCTACGAGCCGGAGACGTCAAAAGCTCTTGGATTTGGCTTCCGTCTCGGTTTCCTCGGCCTGCTTCACATGGAGATCGTCCGAGAGAGGTTGGAAAGGGAATATGACCTTGATCTGGTGGCGACCGCTCCGTCGGTAGCGTTCCGAGTCACCTACCACGACGACTCGGTGGTAGAGATCAAATCCCCTCAAGACCTCCCGGACCCGGGCGAACGTCTGAAGATTGAAGAGCCGATTGTGACCGCGATGATCATCACTCCGAAAGAGTATGTGGGCTCAGTGATGGATCTTGTTACGGGCCATCGCGGACAGCTTGAGAACATGCATTATTTGGGGCCCGAACGGGTCGAGATCACCTATCGAGTCCCTTTGGCTGAAGTGGTGTTCGATTTCTTTGGACAGCTGAAATCGCGCACCCGGGGATATGCGTCCCTCGACTACGAGCCGCATGGCTACACAGAGTCAGATCTTGTGAAAGTCGACATACTGCTGAACGCTCAAACCGTTGACGCGTTCAGTGCAATAGTGCATCGTGACCATGCGAACGATTATGGGAAACGGATGGTGGATCGACTGAAGGAGTTGATCCCGCGCCAGATGTTCGACGTCCCTATCCAGGCCGCGATCGGAGCAAAAATCATCTCCCGTCAGACTGTGAAGGCGAGACGGAAGGATGTGTTGGCGAAGTGTTACGGCGGAGATATCACCCGCAAACGGAAACTCCTTGAGAAACAGAAGGAGGGGAAGAAGCGGATGAAGATGGTCGGTTCCGTAGAAGTCCCACAAGAAGCGTTTGTTGCGGCTCTGCAAGTGGACGAATGAGACCTGCCGAACCTGAAGACTTCTCTCTTCTCCTCCCCGATTCGCCAAACCTGGCAGAGGCTGCTTCCCGGTGGCGGTCGGCGTATGTTCATGTGCCTTTCTGTGTCCGGTGGTGCCCATACTGCGATTTCACAGTTGTGGAAGGCCGTTTGGATGAAGCCGATCGATACGTCGACGCTCTGGTGGAAGAGGTCCGGACTGCTCCACCATGGGGGAGCTTGGACGCAGTGTTTTTCGGCGGGGGGACTCCGAGCCTTCTCAACGGAAGGTCCATTGGCCGGGTCTTGGAGGCGTTGGAAGAACGGTTCGGATTCTCCGATCGACTCGAGGTGTCGTTGGAAGCAAACCCGGAAGACTTCTCGGAAGAACAGGCTGCTCGGATCGTTGAGGCGGGAGTGAACAGGGTCTCGTTCGGAGCCCAATCCATGGACCCGGAGGTTCTGTCAAGACTCGGTCGACGACACACTCCCGAGGACGTGTTCGGCGGGGTTGAAAACGCTCGGAAGGCGGGGGCATCTTCCATCGCTCTCGACCTGATCTTTGGGACTCCTGGTGAGTCTCTTGAATCTTGGGGTCGAACGATTAGCCGGGCTTTGGATGTCCATCCAGACCATATTTCGGCGTATGCGCTGACGATAGAACCGCATACTGTTTTCGGCAGGGAGGTCCGTAGGGGTGGGCCCGCCCCGGATGAGGATATCCAGGCGACAATGTGGGAAATGGCGTCGGAGGCACTCCAGGGAGCCGGCCTCATCCGATACGAAATCTCAAATTTCTCCAAGATTGGGCATGTTTGCCGCTACAACCTTTCCGTGTGGGGTAGGGGGGAATACCTGGGGTTCGGCCTCGGCGCCCATTGGTTCCGCGACGGGACCCGTGGTGTGAACGTGCGACGGCTTGACACCTATATCCAGAGAGTGGAAGCGGGGATCGGGGCAATTCAGCACACCGAGAGGGTCGAAGGGTGGGCTGCCGAGCAGGAAAGACTGATGCTGGGACTTCGGCGGGCGGCGGGAGTCCTTCCCGGGAAAGGCGGGGCGGTCCTGGGATATTCAGAAGAGGGTCGTCGTCTGATGGGAGCCGGAGTTCTTGGGTGGAGAGGAGATCGGTTGGTTGTTGAGCGTCCGCTCCTAACAGACACCGCCACGAGGGCCGTTCTAGGACTCTCGGAACCCCTCCAATAAAACTAAACCCAACCTTATTGGAGGGGTTCCGAGAGTCCTAGAACGG
>CAYTVW010000125.1:0-5462 GCA_964441865.1 uncultured Acidimicrobiaceae bacterium | reverse complement strand
CCGAGGACTATCTCCCCGCGATCGGCGCGTTGCTTCGGAATTTCCAAGGAGTCAGGAGACTCGGTTCGGCGGCCCTCGACCTCGCTTGGATCGCCTGTGGTCGCCTTGACGGGTATTTCGAGTACCTCCTTCATCCTTGGGATGCGGCAGCCGGTTTGCTCATCGCTACTGAGGCGGGCGCTCTCGTCTCTGACCTTCAGGGACGACCCTATCGCCTCGACTCGAAAGGGATTGTTGCAGCCACACCCGGGATACATGAAGCCTTGGTAAGTGCGATCAGCCCTGAGATCCCAGCTCGTCTACGAGATTGATTTAGGGGAGCCGCGCCAGTCGGGGAAGACTGACCAACGCCCGAAACACCCTTGAACCGGTTCGAAGGCAGACCTTACGGACTCGGGCTAAGCGACAAGCCAGCCTGGCTGTCCAGTTCTTCTCGATCGCGGTAGTCCCGTTCATTGTCTTGTGATGTCCGCTATGACGCAGCATGCCACCAGTCCCTTGGTTAGCTTTCCCCTCGTTACGGAAGAATCCGGAGATTCCCACCTTCCCGAGTTACGTTAGGCTCCCTCTGATGCCCCTTGATCTGGAAAACGTCACACACGATTCGATTCGCGAAAAAACCCTGAAAACCTTGGCCGAAGCCAGCGCTATCGCGGACGACGCAATCGCCCAAGGAACAACTTTCGAGACCCTTCTTGCCCGTCTCGAAGAAGCTGGTTCAGTGATCTCCGACTCGTTCGGTTCAACAGCCTTCATGGGGTACGTTCATCCCGACCGCGAGATCCGACAGGCCGGCAAAGAAGCACAAGAGTCTCTAGAAAAGTGGGGGCTCGAGATTGTGTTCCGCGAAGACCTCTACCGAGCGGTCAAGGCCTACTCCGAAAGCAGCGAAGCACAGGAACTCACTGGTGAAAAACGAAGGCTCCTCGATTTCACTCTCCGTGATCTTCGAAGAATCGGCCACGACTTGGATTCGGAGACTCGTGCCCGTCTCAAAGAACTCAACAACCGTTTGATTGAACTCGGTGTGGCTTTCGAGAACAACATCGCAGCCGCCGAGGATTCTCTGGAACTCACCAGACAAGACCTGGAAGGCCTCTCGGACGATTACATCACCTCTCTGGAACCGGGGACCAAGGAGGGGACTTTCCGAGTCACTATGGCCTACCCCCACGTCACCCCGTTCTTGGAAAACGCGGTCAGGCGAGATCTACGCGAGGAGCTTTCCTACAAGTTCAACACTCGCGCAGTCGACAAGAATCGCCCGATCCTCATCGAGGCGATCGCCATCCGCCGAGAAATCGCCTCCTTCTTCGGGAAGCCTTCGTGGGCTCACCACCGTATGGAAGTCCAAATGGCAAAATCCCCCGAGAATGTTGAGGCGTTCTACGCCGATCTGATCCCTCCGTTGACGCAGGCCGCGTCAACAGAGATCACCCGCCTCTCCAAAATGCTTGCGGCCGATACAGGCGACAGCCAACTCCAAGCTTACGACTGGCGCTACTACGACACACGGCTCAGGAAAACCGAATACGGTGTGGACCAGAGCCTGGTCTCCCAATACTTCCCCCTCGAGTCAGTCATTGAAGGACTCTTCGGAATCACAGCCGAGGTGTTTGGTCTTGCTTTCCGACATGTCGAGCTACCCAGGTGGCATCCCGACGTGCGTACCTACGCCATTGACGACTCTTCCACCGGGGATCTCATCGCCTACGTCTACATGGATCTGTTCCCACGAGAAGGGAAATTCTCTCACGCCGCGGCTTTCACACTGGCTCCCGGCCGTCGCTTGAGGGATGGCTCATACAGCACCCCAGTGTCAGCAATTGTCGCGAATTTCACCAAACCCACCTCTGACAAGCCCTCGCTTATGAGGCATTCCGAAGTTGAAACGCTGTTCCACGAGTTCGGACACATCCTTCACCAGACCCTTACTCGAGCCGAGATGCCGAGCTTCTCTGGAACCAACACCGAACGCGACTTCGTCGAGGCTCCCTCTCAGATCATGGAACACTGGACCTGGAAACCAGAAGTCCTTGCTCGTTTCGCTCACCACCACAAGACGGGCGAACCGATGCCATCCGATCTGGTCGAGAAGCTCACCGCCGCCAAACACCTCAACGTCGCGTTGACGAAATTGCGACAGATTTCTTTCGGTCTCCTCGACTTGGCTTTTCACGGCCCGGGGCCAAGCGAACGCGACATGGATGCGATTCTCGAAGATACGACCAAGGTGTCTCTCTTGCCGCTTCAACCCGGGACCTTCTTCCCGGCAAGTTTCGGACATCTCCTGGGGGGTTACGACGCCGGATACTATGGATACCTGTGGTCGGAAGTGTACGGAGACGACATGTTCTCTCGATTTGAAGAAGCCGGCTACTTGAACTCGGATGTCGGGATGGACTACCGCCGGAAGATCCTTGAAAAGGGCGGTTCGGTTGACGCTATCGAGATGCTGCGAGACTTTCTGGGACGAGAACCGAACAATGCGGCCTTCTTGAAAGCGCTCGGGATCGCCGAATAGGCACCACCGCCTGCGATTCACCACCCATACGCCTTCTGGCCGCGCCTCCCCCTACTAGAGTCTTTAGTCCCAATTTCGATTGCCAAAAGGCTCTCTTTGGGAATATCCTTCGTGATATGGAATTTCGTCGGCTTCGCCAGCGTTGTTCTGACGAGAAGCACGATTAAGGAGGCCCATCGACATGTCATCCGACACGCTGAAAGGCCGTGCAATCAAGGCAGCACCTAGGCCGTCAAGAGACTTCGGCGAAGGAAGGGTATGCGCCAAACAGGGGTGCCACACCAGACTGAGTCGATACAACAAGAGAGATCTCTGTTTCGCCCATGCTCCCGTCAGATATCCGAGAGTAAGGGGTCGGATCGTCGCTGGCGGTACTTGAAGAAAAACGTGAATTCGTGCGTATCGCGACACCTCCCCTCGTTCGCGGTACACCGATAGCGAGACCCCGGCCCCCAACCCCCGGGGTCTCGTATTTCTACAGAGACTGTTCTTCATCATTCCGTGGCCCTCCCTCAATCAACTCAATCAACGGCCCGGAGATGCACACAGATCGGAGCCTTGAAAGGAACGAAGCCCATGAACCAGATATTCACAGTCCCAGGCATCTCATGTGATCACTGCAAACGAACAATCGAAGGCGCGGTGGCTGCCCTGCCCGGAATCCACTCGGTGAGAGTCGATGTAGCTACTAGGACTGTTTCCGTTGACTTCGACGTTTCCGCAACGACCAGCGAACAGGTAGTCGAGACAATCGAAGAGGAAGGGTATGAAGTCGCTCCCTGACCCCGAACCCGTCTTGGATCTCTCTTTCGACGTAGAAGGAATGACTTGCGCCTCCTGTGCGGCTCGGATAGAGCGCGTTCTATCCAAACAAGAAGGCGTGGACACCGCGATAGTCAACTTCGCATCCGGTCAAGGACGGGTTAAACCCAGCTCTTCCATCGACTTCGAAGTCCTGCGAGGCGCGGTTCAGAAGATCGGGTATGACCTGCAATTGGTGAAGAACGAGGAAGAACGACGGAACCTCTCCGATTCTTACTCCCGGGATTTTCGGGTCATATGGCGTCGATTTGTCATTGCTGCCCTGTTCACAATCCCTCTCATGGTCCTTTCTATGGCGTTCCCCATGGATCTAGCCTGGTCACGCTTCCTTCAGTTCGCCCTAGCCACACCTGTCGTAGCTTGGATTGGCCGAGCATTCCACATCGCGGCCGCCAAACAGGTGACAAGTCGGAGCCTGGGCATGGACTCCCTGATTTCTCTCGGAACACTCACCGCTTACACCACTTCCACAGTCGCACTGGTCCAAGGCGGAGACCTCTTTTTCGAGACGGCTGCCGTCATTATCACCCTCATCACTCTCGGCCGAGCCCTGGAAGCAAAAGCCAAGGGGAAAGCATCTGAGGCTATCGCCCGCTTGGTCGACGTCGGAGCAAAAGAAGCCAGAGTCCGACGGGGAAACGCCGAGATCATAGTTCCCGTCTCGGAGTTGTCCTCAGGTGACATCGTCGTCGTCCGACCTGGCGAGAAAATCCCAACCGACGGAATCGTAGAAAAGGGTTCTTCGACGGTCGATGAGTCAATGCTCACTGGGGAATCACTCCCAGTCACAAAGGGACCCGAAGACCAAGTTTTTGGAGCCACTGTGAATCAGCAGGGCTCCCTGGTGTTCCGGGCTACCCGCGTCGGATCCGAAACAGCCCTGGCCCAGATAATCCGCCTCGTTGAAGACGCCCAGGCATCCAAAGCCCCAGTTCAGAGACTTGCGGATCGGATCTCTGCTGTGTTCGTCCCGACAGTGATCGGAATCGCAATCATCACAGCTTCCTTGTGGTTGATTACAGGACACACTCTCGATGACGCTCTCCGGGCTTCAGTCGCGGTTCTGATAATCGCCTGCCCGTGTGCTCTCGGATTAGCCACTCCTACGGCAATCATGGTCGGGAGTGGTCGAGGGGCGGAGTTGGGCATCCTCTTCAAAGGAGCCGATATCTTCGAACGCTCTTCGGGGATTGACCTCGCCTTGTTCGACAAGACGGGGACGCTCACAACCGGTTCAATTCGAGTCACCGATGTCGTCTCGAATGAACCTGATTTCCTTCGGCGATCCGGAATCCTGGAAGCCGGATCGGAGCATCCAATTGGAAGAGCCGTCGCCCTAGCCGCCGAAGAGTCCAACATCGATCTCCACCTCCCCGACGACTTCGAAGCCATCCCCGGAAAGGGCGTCCGAGGTACCGTCGACGGAGAACTGGCGGCAGCCGGGAAACCGGATCTGCTGGTCGACGCGGGAATGTCGATCTCAGCCGAGCATCAACAGACCCTCCACCAGATGCAGGCCGCCGCCAAGACAGCATTCTTGGTCGGCTGGCGTGGAAAGTCCCGCGGAGTAATCGCAGTGTCAGATGTTTTGCGCTCCTCTTCAAAGGAAGCCGTTGCCCGGCTGAAGAAGTTGGGCATTGACATCGGAATAATCACTGGAGACCAACAAGCCACTGCCCGGGCAGTCGCCGACCAGATCGGAATCCAAAGTGTTATCTCGGAGATCCTTCCGGGCGACAAGAGTGCCGAGGTCCGCCGGATTCAACAAGAGGGTTCGACTGTCGCTTTCGTTGGAGACGGGATCAACGATGCTCCGGCCCTCACTCAAGCCGACCTGGGAATCGCCATCGGATCTGGGACCGACGTGGCAATCGAGGCGGCGGACATCGTGTTGATGTCGAGCGATCCGATCGGGGTCGTTGACGCAATACGCCTCGCTAGGAGTACGCTCAAGACCATCAAAGGGAACCTGTTCTGGGCGTTCGCCTACAACACCGCTTCGATCCCGCTGGCGGCATTCGGATTGCTGGATCCGATGATCGCCGCTGGGGCGATGGCTCTCTCGTCGGTCTCCGTGGTCACCAACAGTCTCAGACTGCGCCGGTTTTCCTAGAGG
>CAYTVW010000124.1:0-5519 GCA_964441865.1 uncultured Acidimicrobiaceae bacterium | reverse complement strand
GGCCATACTCAATTGATACTGGTCAGTGAACAAGATTCCCTCGGCAATTTCCCGATGCATCTCCTGAAGACTACGGGACTCTCCACAACAAGAACAACATGTGTACTCTCGAGCCATGATCGAATACGACTCCAATACCGCCCTTGTAGTAGTCGATTGCCAAAACGATTTCGCCGACCCCAAAGGATCCCTCTTCGTATCGGGCGCCGGAGAGGTATTGGCAGAGGTCAATCGACACGTGATTCGAGCGGTTGCGGCCGGAGCCAAGGTTGCCTACACCCAAGACTGGCACCCGAGTTCCACCCCCCACTTCGAGAAAGACGGCGGGGTCTGGCCTGTCCACTGTCTCGCCGATACTTGGGGTTCAGAGTTTCACCCTCGTCTCATCGTGGCTGGACCTTCAGTCAAGAAAGGTTCGAATGGAGAGGACGGTTACTCCGGATTCGCCATGCGCGATCCGAAAACCGAGACAGTGATCCCAACAGAACTCGACGGCATCCTCCGGCTGACGGGGATCCGACATGTGGTGGTCGTTGGTCTCGCCCTCGACTATTGCGTCAAGGCAACCGCGCTTGACGCTGTGAAACTGGAGTATCGAGCGACAGTCCCTTCCAGCGCTACGGCGGCGGTGAACCTGAACCCAAGTGATGGAGTTGATTCGATCGAAGAACTCATCGAAGCCGGGATCTCCGTCGTCTGAGATCAGCCGGTCAGACCGAAACACTCCAAGCCTCTTGCTGAGAATGCTGACTCTGTCGTTGGGCAGACCTCGCCGAGACCAAACAGATTTGCACGCGTTTTCGGGTAGTTGAAGAATGGAACCAGAATTGAAGCCGCGGCCAACAAACAGATAGGCTCGGCGACCGAATACAAGGAATAGCTGATGAGAAAACCCCTGATAACCGGTGTGTTGGCCTCTCTTCTCTTCGCCGGTTGTAGCAATCCCCCCAGCGAAACGATCGAGAACCCGACCCAGGTTGTCGACGGAAACGTCTCGGCCGACCACGAAGAGGGATGCCCCGTGATACTCCCCGGCTCTGACACATCAGACATTTCCATCCCAGAAAACTGCGGTTGAACTCGTCTGGCGATTTCTCCAACCGACCCTTAGGTAGGTTCGAAGAATCCTTCACTCGCCCACCACACAAAGTCTCGGATCCGACTAGACGCCCGGCCACACCTCGGTGACCAGCCTTCTCTCCTCACCTCTGCTGACCAGATATTCGTTGAAGCTGACCCGCCAACGTTCGTGAGCCTGTTTCTGCAACTTGACCAGTCCCGGTCCGTCGAGATCCAAGATCGAGCCGTAGCGCGCGACCATTGCTCTGGCTACCTCCACTGTCGCCATCGCGTCTCCACCTGCTCTGTGAGCATTCTTGAGATCGACCCCGTAGTGAATAGCCATCGAGGCCAGGTCTCGTTTTCCCCTACGGTATCGATCGCAGTGACGATCCAGCACAAGAGGGTCGACCAAGATTGCCGGTGGAACATCTGGAAGCGCAGGGCATCCAAGACGAGCAAACTCGAACCCCAATAGGGGCCAGTCGTAGGTGGCGTTGAAAATCAGAATCGGGACCCCGCCTTCTACGACTCGCCCCAAGGAACTGACAGTCTCGTTTAGCACCGGCCCGGGATCTCTGCCATCTCTGATGAGGTCGGCGGTGGTTATCCCACTCACCGCTGATGCCTCAGGCGGTATTGGAATCCCCGGGTTGACCAGAGTGTCCACCAAAGGCTCCACCTTCCCGTCGGGATCAACCAGTAGGAACGAGAGTTCGACTATCCGCGCCGTCGCAGGATCTGTCCCCGTGGTCTCTAGGTCCAGAACCGCCAGCGGCCCTTCATGCCAAAGATCTCGAACAGGGTTCACACTGGAATCACGAATCTGGTCCATGCCCAAGACCATACCTTGCCGGTGTGACCAGTTCCGTGAATCCTCAGAAACCCCGAAGATTCCCCCTTAGACAGTCAACGCCGGATACTCCTGAGTAGGAACATCGTCGGCCTCAAAAACATCCAATTCCCCCCTGTGCGAAGCTTCCTCGAACATCGGGCCCTTCTGGGCGAATCCGAGAGCCGAATCGCTCCCCCTGCTCACGAGGAGTCGATCCCCGGGCTGGACCGAGATCCCAGCAGGAAGGACGATGCATCCATCTGGCCGCACCTGGCTTCCTCCCAGCGACCGTCGACCCAACGAAACCACCAGGTTGGAGAGGCGTTCTTCGCGCAAGATACTGAATCCCCCTGATCTCCGGTTCCCCGGAACTACCAGGACGCGTTCGCCTTCACGAAACCCATACTCTTCGTAAGCGTCGGGCGGGATCCGCACCTCGCGGCGCGACCCAACCACAGACCACCCAAACATCCGTTCCCCACTCATCTCTTCTTCCGGCATTTCTTTCCCCCTTGAAAACTGACCTCACAACTCTAGAGCACGAGACTCCCGCTCCCGACACAAATACCGAACTCCGACCCGACGACCTGGCCAACCTTTCGAATCGTGGAATGAATCCAAGTCCCCATGAGTCTTGGCCAACTGTGAAGTCGGGTTCTCTCAAACAGCATGAATAGCTGGAAACGGGAAGGTCCCGCCTCCACCATCTCTCGATGGCTTGCGACGGGACCTTGGGTTCTTCGGGATTTCAGCCGATGATGTTGAACGTCTGGAAGATTCGGTCCAAGACTTCCAGATCGGCTTCCGAAGTGAGTTGAACAAGCATCAGTGCCGCATAAGCCGCTCCTTCCGGAACCGCCGCCAACACGACGACAACACTGTCGGTCCCCGCGCAAGAGTCCCACACCTGGTATTTCCCAGTGAACACTGGATCCTCATAGTCGACTATTCCCAGGTTGGTGCAGTCGCTCGCGAAACCGCCCCCGTAATCGTTGAGGAGAGTCAGAACGCTGGAATCACCGCTCATCTTCACGAAAATCATCCCCGGAGTGGTGTAGGTCGAGTTGAATTCGGAAAGATCCGGGGCAGCGGCAATGTAGGGGATCACCGATCCATCGTCACCGGATGCCGGGGTCGAATCAATGTCGGACCACTCAATCGGGACTTCCACGATGATCGCTCCAGTATCGTCAGAGACGCTCCTGTACCCCGAGTACACGGTCGATTGGTTGTCGGAAATGTCGACGGTGTCTTCGATCTCTTGGGCGAACGAGAAAGCCACTTCGATCGGCTTGTCCCCCCTGATCTCACCTCTCAGAATCTCACTCGTGTCATATCTCAGGACTTCGATGGCTATCGCGTTGTTCCCCGCTGTCCGGATGACATCGCAATAATCCTTGAAGGTCCCGTCGAGCCCGATGGGGAGACCGTTCATCGAAGTGATGATATCGCCGGGCATTAGACCGGCTCCAGAAGCGGGAGAGCCCGGGGTAACCCCTGCCACCCAAACCCCCGATATGTCGGTAGCGGCGTCATATACCGCCCAACCGTTAACGCCTAATGTCTCGAAGTCGCCGGTTTTGAGTTCCTCCACGACAGGTTCTGCCAAATCGGCAGCGATAGCGAAGAATTGGGCAGTTGTCGAAGCCACCGCACCGCCTGCGTAGTTCACTCCCACCACTTGGCCGTCAGTAGACAGGAGCGGACCGCCCGAGTTTCCAGGTTGGATGTTGGCATCATGTTCGAGCGTGTGATCGATCGACGAAGTGCGCGTTAGATCACCCCCCGCTTTCGCTTTCGAGACGATTCCCCGAGTGAGAGTAAATTCGGGGTCGCCAAGCGGATATCCGGCGGCATAGACCTCGAGGCCGGCGACAATGTCGCCCCTGTACCAATCCAGGAACGGTAGAGGCTCCGATTCAGAGATGTCTATGAGTGCCAGGTCATTGCATTCAGAAACACCGACAATGGTGGCGTTATAGGTCTTGGTGATGTCGCCGCCGATGATGATCTCCAGAGTGGCTGCCCCGGCCACCACGTGGTTGTTCGTCACCGCCAAACCATCAGGCGAGATTATGAACCCGCTCCCAGCCCCGGAAGCATCGGCCAACCCGATCTCTGGATCACGTAGCGTGCCTTTGGCGACAATCTGAATCACGGCCGGTTGGGCGTCCATGTAGCTGTGGATCGTCGACCCTTCAACCGCAGTTGTCGTAGTAGCCCCATCAGTCGTGGTGCTAGTCCCTCCGTCGGAACCACAGGCCGAAAGGCCCAACACCAGGAACATGATCGTTGTCTTTCTGAGCACCTTCGAGTAACCCATATGCGGTTCCCTTCAACTAGCAGCTAATGGAATTTGGCCTCTGCGCGACCCTGTTCGGAGAAGCGAAGGCACCCTATGCCTATCGGCAACCCGATCCTCGGGTTTCGCGAAATCCGGGTTCTGTACCCGTTTTCCAATTGAAGGTATCGGGTACATCGAAACAAAGCTGAGCTCCTTTTGTGAAGGCTTCCAGAAGGCTCGACGCTCAGATCCGATCGAACTCAGACCAGATCGCAAGAGGATCTAGGCAAGATATGCAAAGGAGGCAACCGCAGTCACGAACAGACCAAGACGCCTTCTGCAGACGACTCTGTGATCACTCGGCCTTCGACTGCACAAGGATCGATGCTCGTCTCGACCTCACCGAAGCCCCAGAACTCATAAGCCAACTGGAAATACGCTGGCCCGGAGATTCCGAGCTGACGAGCGGCCTCTTCAGCCCACTGGTTCAAGCCGAACCTGATTTCAACCACGTAACCAGAGTCGTCGACCTCGACTTCGCCAACCACCTTGAAATTGGTCTCCTCAAAGCCCGCTTCGATCATGGCCTTCGTCTGGATTGGAGACAATGGGTGGACTACGACTTGGTCGGCATCGAAAGCCACGTACCAGGTGTAGCCACCTATCTCATTGGGGACTGCTCCCATCGGCACAGGGTTGGCTTCCACGAGATACATGATTATTCCGGTTGTGGAAAAGTCGACTAGTGGGTCCCTTCCCCTCAACTCGAGCATTCGATCCAGACCCATCCCAAGCCAATCCGGGACAAGCGTCTCGTCTGAGCTGGTGGTAAGGCTCCAGAAGACATCATCGGCGAGGACGAATTCTGTCACCACCCAATACTCGGCTGTCTCTAGGTCCCCTTTGGGAGTGAGGACGCTGATCCCGTTCCCCGATCTGGAATCCCAGTCGAAACGCCCTGAAATGTCGGCGACCATCGCCTCCTCGACGAATCCTCCGTGGCTGGCGATGCTCCGGTATTGAGAAGAAGGCTCCATGACTGACTTCTCCAACGCGTCCCAGAGATCGTCCGGAGTCAGCCCAAGATCGGCGAGATCCAACGCCGCAACAGGAATCGAAGTCCCCGTGAATCGATAGGTCGATTCAACCGTGGTCGTCGTCACGACCGTGGTCGTCGTAGTGGTGGTCGTTGTGGTCGTAGTGGTCGTTTCAGATGAGCAACCGAAAACCCCGACGAGAAGCATCAGCAACAAAGATCCCACGCACCTGCCCCCAAAAACCGAATACCCCGCCTGCATCTCCCCGCCTTTCTGGCCCAGTATTTGGGGATTCTACCCCTTG
>CAYTVW010000123.1:0-5531 GCA_964441865.1 uncultured Acidimicrobiaceae bacterium | reverse complement strand
CGTATTGAGTCCCCGCCTGAATCCCCGAGACCTCCGCAGACTCAATGAACCCGATCGGATGGTTGTGAATAGCATACGCGTAGGTTCCGCTGTGAGGAGCTGCCGTCGACTCGGTCCCACGGAGAATTCCGGTAGCAGGAAACAGATTGTGCCGGATAGCGTTCCAGCCTCCATCCTGTTCGAATCCCGGGTTCGGCAGAAGATTCTGAGTTGAACCGGATCTCACCAACGTCAGATCATCGAAAGCAACCCACCCAGAAGTCATATAGTTCTGGATCGACACCTTGATTCTCACTGCATTTGCTGGCGTAGTGAACGTCTTCCGATACTCCTTCCAAGTGGTTTCCACTGTGGTCGAGTCGTAGAAATTGGTGATGTCGAGCTGTCCTACGGCGCTCCCATCTGCTCCGAGGTATTGAACGCGAACTACCCACCTTCCGTTGGTTTCCTCAGGGTCAAGCTGGCCTCGGACCCACGACCGGAGCTCATATGTGGTGCTAGGAGAGATGCCGAACGGATCGGATTCGATCACTCCGTAAGTGAGATTGTTGATCGAATACGCTTTCGCCCCTTCGGCTGGTGTCGATATGCCCCAGCTACTGTTGAAATAGGAAGCATTCGAGAAGATGGGACTGTTAGGAGTGAGTGGAACCCATTGGCCATCTTCGAAATCGCCGCCCGTCACAGTCCGCCGCAAATACACCGTCTTGTTGCTGGGCCGATACACGCCTATTTCGTCGGTTCCATCTCCGTTCCAATCGCCCACCAGTGGGACATCACCAATGTTTCCGAAGATGATGCTGGCGTCTGCGTATCCGCCTGAGAGACTGTTCCTCAAGTGGAAGGTCTTCGTGGATGGACGATAGACCCCGATCGTATCTGTACCGTTCCCGTCCCAGTCCCCGACCAACGGTAGATCTCCCGCGCTGCCGAAGATTATCGGAGTCATCGCCGGTCCAGAGCTGTTGTAGTTCCGAAGATAGAACTCTGAAGTAGAAGGACGATAGACCCCGATCGTATCTATACCGTCCGCGTTCCAATCTCCGACGAGAGGAACGTCTCCCACCCGACCGAAAATGATTGGAGGAACATCGCTGGAACCGGGTCCCGCTCCGTTTCTCAGATAGAAGGCACTGTCGGAAGGTCGATACACCCCGACAGTCACATCGGGGGCCTCTCCGTCCCAGTCGCCGAGTAGGGGTACGTCTCCTGACCTTCCGTACACGAAAGCTTCCTGCCCGGGGAGGTCGAAGGTCGCCAATTCGGGACAGTAAAGAGCCGTCGTTTCCGAATTCCCCGAAGACCGGGGAGTCGATAACACGACCTCAGGAGTACCCACCGGACATTGGAAAGGGATAGTTGTTGTAGTTGTAGTTGTGGTAGTAGTCGTAGTGGTCGCGGGGACAGTGGTAGTGGTCGACGGAGTCGGTGTCGGATCCGTCACGAATGCCCCCGACTTTGGACGAAACGCCGTAACGGAATCGTCGGAAGGGGTGAAGGTGTGCCGCATATAGAAGGTCTGGTTGGACGATCGGTATACCCCTACCTGATCTGCTCCATTTCCATCCCAATCGCCGACTATCGGCAAATCTCCGGGCCGCCCCATCCCGAACATCGGGTAGTTCCCCCCAAGGGAGCTCCTAAGGTAGAACTCTCCCGACCCAGTTTCGTTCGGACGGAAGACTCCAATCTCGTCCCGCCCGTCTCCGTCCCAATCCCCGACAAGAGGCAGATCCCCGGACCGCCCGTAGGTGAGAGACTCGAGTGTGCCGTTGCTCATCCGAAGGTAGAACGTCATGTCAGACGGCTCGTATACCCCGACATCGTCATACCCGTTCCCATCCCAGTCTCCCACTAGAGGAACTGCCGCTTCGGTGCCGTATGGCCAGGACCACTCAAAGAGCGTCCCATCGGACTTCCGTAAAAAGAAGAATTTGTCGGAGGGTCGGTACAGCCCTGTCTCTCTCGCCGAAGTGCCATCCCAGTTCCCGATGATGGGCACATCGGTGTCACGGCCGTACCCGAACGAGACCGTCGAGGTTGCCGAATTGCGCAGGTGGAAAGAGACATCCGAAGGCCTCCGGATACCGATTTCTTCCGTACCGTCTCCGTTCCAGTCTCCCACGACCGGAACGTCACCCACTCTTCCGAAATCCTGCCTCGCGCCCTCCGGACCAATGAACTCTCCGGTTGCACGACAATAGAGCCCAGGACTCTCGTTGGACCCTTCCGACCAGTGCCCTGTCAGGAGATCCACAGGCGTTCCGATCGGGCAAAGGACCAGTTGACTCAGGATCCTGGCGAGCTCATGCCATTTCACCGTTCGGCTTCTATCTAGGTCATTTCCAAAACTGGTCAGATCAAGTCCGAAACCCGCGATTTGGAAAACTCGTACTAGTTCATAGAAGGTCACTGGACCGTTGGGGTTCTCACTTGAGGTGAAATAGCCAGCATCCACCGCATTCTGCCACGCTGTCCCTGTCCCTCGCACAATGCCGAGTCTCGCCAGGACATCCGCGATCCCGACCAGGTTTGCCTCCTCGCCTCCGGGTGAGAACGGGTCCACCAGCATCTGAGTAACCGCTGCAAGCATGAATGGGTAATCCGCTTCCCAGGCGCCCACCCCTTCTTTCCACCAACTCCACTCCTCCCCAGGGATGTCTGCTGTTCTGTTCGAGACTGTGAGGTGAATATGGTTATCGTGTAGGCCGTCATCGTCCCAGTCGCGCATATCGGCTGCGCTTGACACCAAATAGTCACTCGGATAGACCAAAGGATTCCACGAGTGCCTATTGAAGATGATCTGCTCTAGACCGAGTTTCTTCGCTACATAGCCGATTTCACCCTGAGCTTCTGCAAGAAGCCAATCAATATATCGGTTCCCGTACTCGGTATCTTCAGCACCGGATGCAGTGTTGGGTGTGTACAAATCGATGCCTCGCCCGTGGGCATGGTTGCTCCAGGCGGTCGAGAAGACAAGACCAAGCCTGTCCGAGTCCTCTTGTTCCCGAGGCTCCGGTTGGCCTTCTGGGACAGAGTGATCCCACTGGTCTCGGTCGCGACCGTCAGTGTACGGCTCATCCAATGGAAATGCGGCCGAGGCATCCCCACGATCCTTGGGCCCTCTCTCGCGACACACAAAGATACCCGCATGGCTCAGAGCAGGAAACAGTGCTCTCGAAGTTTCGTCGATCCAGATCGAGCCTTTTCGGTTGTCGAGCTCGAAATCTGCGGTGTTGCCCCAACCGTCTTTGTCGAACCCGCACCACTGTTCCACGAATCCGTGATCCGCGGGACGCCCGTAGTTTGCCTGAGCCGGATCGCCGGCCACCCACTCACCACCGCCAACGATAATGTAGTGAGGATTGTGTACTATCGGCCCAGTCCACTTCCACCAAAACTTGGTAATAGCCACCTTCCGGCCCACAGAGTCGGTTTCCAGGCAGTGGTATTCGAATGGAAACGGATTCTCGATATTGTGAGTCAGCCTCCCCCACCGGTAGTAGCAGTCACTCTCTACGTCCTTTGAACCCAATTCCGTCGGAAAAGAACTGATTCTGCCTAACAAGGCATTCAACAACTCATTCCCGGGGTAAGCCTCGCTAGCGCCTCCGACACTTGACGGAAGGTCCGGTATCGCCGCCTTGGCAGGCAACGCCTTAACGACTACCCCACCGGCGACCATCGACAAAGCCAGAGCCGCCGCAACCATCCCCCGCTTCGAAACACCCGACCGCATCGCGGCAACATCTATTCGCATCATTACCGAACTCCTCCAATTCAATCTGGTTGGGACCCAACCAAGCATCTCCTCGCGAATCCTTCAGCGAGGAACTCCTGACTCTAGCGGAGGCACGGACTGGACCTTTCGGTCTTTGCTGGGCATCATCCTGCCTGTTCTGCCGGGGGACACACCAAAGTTGCCCGATTCCAGGTTTGCGGGTAGGTCTTCCGTTACTAGCCGAGGGTGATCACAAGCATTAGGAACAGAGCAGACAGCACTGGGAGAGTCCTCCAAGGGGCACAAATCCCATCGAAGACGAAGATTGTCGAACTCTCGGGTCTTCAGCCCAATGGACACACACCATTAGGGCGGGTTGCGACAGTCTTGTAGGCAAAGAAGCTTTGACCAATCGCTAGGAACCTGAGCCATATCCGATCTTGAAAGGACACAAAAGCCTTGAGTGGCGCCCGTCAGAGCCCGAAGTAGTATTTGGAAGGGGATCCTCCTTGGATCCCGGCGAGAAGGTGGGTCTCCACCAATCATGCCGAGGGCACGTTCAGACCCAAGGTGTGATCGGATTGCCTCCCAGCCCGCCCTATGGAGGAGATAGCTTTCTCGTCCGATGAAGCCTCCCTGCCCCGGGAGGCTTCATCGCGTCCGGAGTCCAGGCCTAACCCAGTAATCGAGGAACGTTCGGTGGCTGATGTCGATGACAGCCGCCCCAGCTTCCGGTCTCCGCCTAATCGACGACCGGTTTCTGGTCCCCAGGTTCAGAGCTCTCTTGGTCCAACGATTCGAAATAGAGATCATGGGTATCTAATGCGGTCTTTTCGGACAGGCAAGATCTGCTCTCGCCTCGCTGCCTCTGTAGGATCCGGAATCCATGACAGAAACCTCTCATCGCGAAGTAATCGATCTGGCTGCCGGGTCCGAATCGGTGATGCTCATCGGCGCTCTCGACACAGGGAAAACGACGATGGCCCGGAAGATCATCACCGAGGCCGTCCACCGCGGTCGGGCGGTTGCATATGTTGACGCCGACCTCTCCAACACCACCGTTGGGCCGCCCGCTTGCGTCGGCCTGAAGATCATTAGGTCGAAGACCGACTTAGCGAATCTCGCTACTGCTGACCGCCTTCACTTTGTCGGGGTTATCAAGCCCGATCAGCTTGTTCTTCAGCAGGTGATCGCCACTTCAGTTTTGGCAACAGAAGGGCGAGAATTAGCCGACCTAGTCGTGGTAGACACCACCAGCTCTATTTCTGGAGTAGTGGGAGAATCCCTGAAATACCACAAGACCGAACTGATTCGGCCTCAAGAGATCATCGGTCTGCAACGCGGCGCCGAACTCGAGCCGGTGATCGGAATGCTTCGAAGGTTCTTCTCTACGAACGTCCACTCGGTCGAAGCGGATCCCGAGGTGATCCCTTTGACTCCCGATACCCGTGCTGCCAGGAGACAGGACCATCTCCGGAAAGCTTTCGGCGGCTCGCTGGAGAAATGGAAGATCCGGCCTACGGTTTTCTCGCCGACTCTCCCTCCGGGGATCGACCTTGCGAGAGTCAACGGCGTCTTGGTGGGAATTCAGGATGGAACCGGAAGGTGTCTTGGTCTCGGTCGACTTGAGTCGGAGAATGACGAACTCCGAGTCCTCACACCCGTGGGAGAGGGGATGCAAGGCCTGCGGTTGGGCTCAGTGACGCTCGATCTCGAAACGTTCCAGACCCACTCAGTGAATCTACGCGAGATCATTTTCGGGGTGTGACCGGCCTCCCAAGAACCTGATAAGCCGTCCTCGTAACTCTCT
>CAYTVW010000122.1:0-5568 GCA_964441865.1 uncultured Acidimicrobiaceae bacterium | reverse complement strand
CATAGACCAAGTGTTCCCAAAGGCTGGTGCCGATGTCGTCCCAGCGTGATGACATGTAGTTGAACCAGCTGAACAATCCGTCCATTGGTTTCCTCCCTAGAAGGTAGAGGGGGGATCCGGTATTCGAATCGGATCCCCCTCAATACGTTGTGAGTGTTCAGCTCGAGATGAGGCCTTCCTCAATCAGGTATTCGCGAGCCACATCACCCGGGTCTTCGCCTTCGGCGGAGACTCGAGCGTTGAGTTCCGCCATACGCTCGTTGTCGAGCGGGGCAAGGATTTCCTCGGCGATTTTGTCAAACGCCTCGGGAGCTTCCTGGTACTTGTCGTCACGTATGGTCATCGAGATGTTGTAGAGAATGTTCACGCCCGGGTCTTCGACCAGAGTCAGACCGAGTGTGGGAATTCGACCATCAGTGGCGAAGATCTCACCAAAGGTGCAGTTTCCAGCAGCGGTCTCGGTGTAGATCAGACCGGTGTCCAAGATGGTGATTTGGCTGTCCGGCACGTCGTATCCGGTGTGCTCCTCGGTGAGGATCAAACCATCCGACCGGCTCGGGAACTCGGACTCGAGACAGAGACTCGCATCGGGGTTGGCTTCCAGATAGTCGGCCATCGTCTGCAAGGTGAAGGCTCCACCATTGGCCTCGGTGATAGCCGGACCAGAAGCGAACCCATAGGTGTTGTTAAAGGGCGAACGTCCTATCCAGCGGATGCCGTTCTGTTCGAGATCCCTTTCGCGTACGCCCTGAGTGAGGGTTTCGGGATCGAAGCTCGGATTCTCTAGACCCAGATGCTGAGTCCAACCGGTCCCGTTGTACTCCATGTAGACGTCGATATCGCCGGATTCAAGAGCCGCACGTGCAACATTGGTGCCTCCCAGGTCGACCTTGTTGTCGACTGTGGCGCCAGCCGCCTCGAAAGCGGCAACCAGAATCTCGCCTAGGACTAGCTGCTCGTCGAAGTCCTTGGATCCGACTGCAATGTCGATCCCGGACAGGTCATATTCGGCAAGTCGACCGCCACCGGCGGTTTCTGCATCATCGCCGCACGCTGTGGCCAACATGGCCAGGGCGAGCCCGAAAATTGTGATTCTTCTTAGCTTCATTCTTTTCCTTCCAATCGGATGAAGACAAACGCGACCAGACCGAAAGGCCAGACATCCCGCTTGCTGTTTGTTGGAGCGACGAATGGGATTTCGACACCGCGACCGGCAACAGATGGTCTCGACGGCACTCAGCCGGAGCTGTCAAGCTCGACGGCGACGCCGGCACACACCGCGCACAGAAATCGCGGCCCGCCGAAGCGGACCCAACAGACACCTTAGGCGAGTCTCTGGCTAATACCCATTCGACGGGTCCGAAAACGAACGCCGCCACGCCGATCCCCGACTCTTTTCATTGTCGAATTCAATGACGCCAACGCACTGGGCCCGGACAAACCAGCAAGGCTTCGAGCGTGCGGAGCGGTCTTCCGGAATGTTCGGCTTTCTGTTGAGTGTCCAGGTCATTTCAAGCCCGCGCCTCACAGCCGGATACCAGCCGATGACAGCCCTCGTTTGGTTATCAGATGCGGATGCAGACCATTTCGGTGCCCTGATTGCCTCGGCCGAGACGTCTTCCCCACCACGGTGCATCTTCGGATTGGGCGGCGGTCCCCTTCTTCTTGTCCTATGGCCGCTCCTCTTTGAGGGCGCCTCAACGAGGACTATCCGAGGTCGGGCCCGGCCTCCCACCCGTCGTATCTTCCGCCGTGCTTCTTGGCGAGGTCCTCGCAGAAGTCGACGGTGTCGCGGAGGAAATCGGGGATGAGGGCACGATCCCGTGACTCTGCGACAACGGCCCAATCCAGGATCGCAGTCCTTGGCTCTCTCAATCCGACTTGGTGCCCACGAGCCCGGAGAGCTTCCGCCGCGGTCTCCGCTTGATCCTTTCCCGGGAAGTAGAGGTAGAACAGCACATGACGCGGGGCATTCAGGTTGTATCCGAGTTTTTCGAGTTGGGCCACTACTTGGAGGTCCCGGTAGCGGATCCCATCCACTTTGGAGCGTTCCATCAGCTCAGCAGGGGTCATCGGCCGATCATCGCGCTTGTGTTTCTTGAAGATGGCCACATAGAAAGCCTACCAACGGCGTCCCTCTCAAGCCGTTCCTGAATCCCATTTTCGAGAGGCTTCAAATCCGGCCAAGCCCAGAAACAACTGGTCAAAGAGTATCGATCCAACGAATTGGTTCTGGCTAACACAAAGAAACAACGTGACATTGTATCGATACAATGGTACATTCTTTTCATGATCACGATTTGGGACCCGGCATCAGCAGTTTTCTATCTGGCTTACACGCTCATTCCAGCATGCGTGGGGATCCGACGGCTCTTCGGATACCCCAACCAAGCCACCCTATCGGGGCTGATGTCGATCCATGCGCTTTCAGACACACCTGAAGTACGAGCGATGCTTCGCGAATACCTGGGAAGGAGAAGACTCATCCGGACTGTCGCATTCATCCTTGGATGGTCGGTTCTCCCATGGATTGCCTTTTGGATCAACCCAAATCCAAACTCGAAGCAACGAATCGACTTGACAGCCTTCATCTTCGGAATAATCGCATTGGGGGTGTTGGTCGCCGAGCTCGCGCACAGGCGTCGCGGGACATCAAAGGCCTTGTTGGATGTGCGCCGTCTTGATGACTACCGCCGAGGTTTCTCTCGGTGGGACAATTGGATAATGGCGCTGGCTTTGATCTCGATCACCGCGTTCGGAGTGATCCATGACAGGGATTATCAGGGAGCCTGGAAGAAGCCTGACGCCTGGTTCTTGGGCAGTCTTGCTATCGGCTTGGCGGCAATCTCCAGTGTCTGGGTGATGCAGACCTGGCTGGTGAGGAGGCGACGCCCCTTCGAGTCGGAGGAACTCACGCAAGCCGACGACGTGATCAGAATGATGTCGGTCGGCGGTCTTTCAGCGTTCGGATATGCAGTCCCCCTCTACGCTTTCGCTGAAATGGCTTGGAACTTGATGATCGGCACGCATCTTCCCTGGTGGGTTTCGTTTCCGATCATCATTGCCATTCTCGCAGCCATGGTGGCAAGCTTCGTCCTCCTGTTCGGGTATCTGGGGATCGGGACACCCGAGTGGCACAGATTTCGGCGACGCTCGTGATAGTCGAACTGAACCCCGGAAGCGCAATACCCCCCTACGAGCAACTCAGAGCACAGATAGAGCTCGCAATAGTCAGCGGAACTCTCCCCGCCGGACACCAACTTCCTCCGATACGTCAGCTAGCCCGCGACTTGGAAATAGCTGCCGGTACGGTCGCCCGGGCGTATCGGGAACTTGAGTCGGCTGGCCTCATCGAAACCCGTGGACGCCACGGCTCGGTAGTAGCTCCGGTCTCAAGTAAACCCGACAAGAAACGCCTGGCTCAACAAGCAGCAGAAAGATTCGTTCTTGAACTCCGGCAGATCGGTATCACTCTTGCTGAGGCGAACGAGCTGATCGTCGACACCTACCACCGATCGGAGACGGAGACCCCGGACTCCAACTAGCCAGAAGCCGAACAGTCACACCAAACCAGCCAACACCCACGCGAACCGAGTCGCGCAAAGTGGATTCACTCATCTTCACCAAACATAGGCAGATAGGCCAGATGCTCGTTATACCACTCCAACTCGACCTCGGCCCGCACCGGCAAATAGAGAGGCGAACACTCTTGATCGGCAGCGATCAGTAATTCCTGATAAGCCTGTAACTCCGAGTAACCCTCCAACTCCTCCGCGCTAACACCGGCCTCTACGGCTTGAGCGTCCATAGCTTCAAGAGCCTGCAAGTTTTGGTCGAGATATGTGTAGGGCGACTCCACGTCGAAGCCCTTTTCTTTCATGCAGCTCTGATAATCCCCAAGAGCGGCAACCACCCGAGGATCAGCATCAGCAAACGCGTCACGCTCGGCTATAACAGAATCATCGATTTCGAAATGCAGCTCCTCTGGGCCGAACCCGTAGGTCTCAACAAACGCCCTCCGGTTACATCCACCAAACGACCCGTCCTCAAAATCAGCGCTACCGTACAAAGCCTCGTCATACCGTGCCCGCTCGTCAGGAGAAAGCGAATCGTAGATCGCAATGTTGGGGTCCTCACCAACATCAATATCGACCACCGGTCCCGAACCCGGATCCTCATTGGGCCTCAAGAAAGGGATGTACTGAAACCCCGCCTCCTCCATACAGTCAGCAATATGATTCTCCTGCTCTAGATACATCGCGCGCGGATCACCCTCCGGAAACGTCAAAGAAGGCCGGGCATCGTTGCCACACGACACCAAAACAAACCCTCCCAAAGCCAACAAGAGAACTCGTCTCACGACTCCTCCCCAAGCCGATTCAAATACCACTCAATGTATTCCACCGCCACATCATTGCCTTCGCTAAGCAGCAAAGAACCCACTTCCCCATTCTCCTCAGGCACCCAGCCATCCAACCGAACACCACGCTCCAAATACGCCCCGGTGATCGCCGTAGCCGGATAAGAGACCAACGGGTTTTCTATCGCCCTAGCCGCTACCAGTAGGTCGTCCGGTCGAGGGACCGCTCCACCATCCAGCAACACTTGCACAATCGGCAAAGACATCTTCTCCGTAGCAATCGTCAGCGGGGTCCACTGACCAAGGTGCGATTCCAGGTTGGGGTCACCCCCCGCCGCCAGCAGTATCCGAACCATCTCTACGTTCACCAGACCAACAGCAAGATGAAGAGGACTCTCACGCTCATAAGTTGTAGCGTTCGGATCCGCTCCCGCTTCCACCAGCAAGGCAACAGCCCCAGGACTCTGTGACACAACCGCTGCCCACAACGGACTCCGATGGTAATTGTCGAATGCGGCATTGGGGTTTGCCCCATGATCCAAAGCAACCTCGATCAACTCGACACAACCCGAACTCGCCGCAAGATCAATCGCTTTATCCAGATCCCCCGGATCATCGACCCCATCTAGCGCCGCCGAAAAACCATCTACATCACCAGCCTTCACCAATCCAACAAGCGGATCATCAGGCAAGTAATTCACAGCGGCCTCTAGGACACCGTAGAGATAGTGGCTTTCACAGTCGCCAACCGACCTCAGCATCCGCCTCGCGAGCTCAAGCGCAAGCTCGTCAGGATCATACGAAGCCCCCGGGTCTATCCCCATAGCCGTTGCCAGCAGGCCGTCCGGTCGAGGAACCGCTCCGCCCTCCAACAACACTTGCACCATCGGCAAAGACATCTTCTCCGTAGCTAGTGTCAGCGGTGTGGACTCATCAAGAGCCGATTCCAAGTTGGGGTCACCCCCCGCCTCCAACAGTATCCGAACAATCTCTACCATCCCCGAGCCGAAAGGCTGCGTGGCTTCCAGACCGACAGCAAGATGAAGAGGACTCTCACGCTCATAAGTTGTAGCGTTCAGATCCGCTCCCGCTTCCACCAGCAAGGCAACAGCCCCGGGACTCTGTGACGCAACCGCCAGAAACAACGGACTCGGATAGAAATCGTCCCACCTGACATCCGGGTTTGCCCCATGATCCAAAGCAACCTC
>CAYTVW010000121.1:0-5575 GCA_964441865.1 uncultured Acidimicrobiaceae bacterium | reverse complement strand
TCAAAACCGTTCTTTCGCACATAGTCTCGAACGCCTAGCGACAGGGCTCGGTAGAGCTCCTCTGGAGGCTGCATCAGTTCCGCTATCCGACCAGAACACCCCGGATCGAGGTCGAAGACGAAGCGGTCCTCCTCGAACTGCGGCGACCTATGCAGAATCTCTCCTCGGCGACCCACAACAGCGCTAGCCCCGTCAAAGACCAATTCGTCTTGGCCGCCGACCAGATTCACGAGGACCACCGGGAGGCTCGTTCTTGCAGCCATACCGCTCAACATCGCTTCGCGTTGACGGGCCTTCCCCCGATGAAAAGGTGAAGCGCTGATATTGACCAGAAGTCCGGCACCTCTCTCGGCCTGAATCTCGGGCGGCCCGCCCGGCACCCAGATGTCTTCACAGATTGAAACACCCACCAGAATGCCAGCAACTTCAAAGTTCGCCCCTGGATCCGCACCAGGTGTGAAGTATCGGTCTTCGTCGAACACCCCATAGTTGGGGAGCATCACCTTGTGGTAAGTTCCGACGATTTCCCCACCTCGGAGAAGAGCCGCCGCATTCGAGATCGTCCTTTCGACGGCGTCGCCTGAGGATTTCGCACTGTCGGCCCGGTCTACAAACCCAACAACAGTCGTACAGGCTCCAGAGTGTTCCGCCAACCTATCGACAATCTCCAAGTTCTTAGCGACAAAGTCTGGCCGAAGTACAAGGTCTTCGGGTGGATACCCGGTTACGGCGAGTTCGGGTAGGAGTAACAGGTCGACCTGTTCGGACTCGGCCCACTCCATTGATTCGAGAATTCTCGCCTCATTCGCTCCCAAATCACCAACAGTGAAGTTTGCCTGCACTCCGCCGATTCGCATAAGTCGGAGCTTACCGGCCGATCGCCGATCACCGCGGTGACTTGAAGGCGGTCGAATGCCTCAGGATCACCAAAGCACCCCGTTACCCTTGGACGTACCAGCGAACGATTGGGCGCAGAGATGAGAATTCCGCTTAGGACCACCCTCGTTTTCGTTGTCCTAGCCTTCGGTATCACATCGGCCGGAATCATCTGGAACGAACACGCCGCTGCTCGTGAATCTGAATCAACCGCAACAGAAGATTCGCTCCGGATTCGGCTGACAGCCTCGAAAGCCTTAGTCGAGAACCAGTTGAGTTCCGTGAGGGAAATCCTCACCGTTGAATCTGATTCCATCTCGTCTCGGGGACCGGCAACAGCCTCGGACGCCTACGTCATGACTTTGCTCGATGCTCTGATTGCGGCCGAGCCGATCGTCGAGAGCGCCTACTTCTTCGACGCCGATGGCTCTCTATCTGGTGTCCGACAGCAAGACATCAGGAGGGAAGCTCCCCAGAACGACTCCTTGTCGGGCGGCATTTTCCTGCTCGCCCGGAATGCCGATGGTTTCGTATGGACAGAGCCCCACGTTGATCGGGTAACCGGGACACCCGTTCTCACAGGTTTGGTCGCTACCCGCACACTCGGAGGAGACTTGATTGGCGTCTTGGGCGTCGATATAGACCTTCTAAGTCTTTCGAAGATCATCGCCAGCTCCTCGGAGACAGAGAAGGCAACAGTCGTTGTCTTCGACGAAGACTTCCAGGTGATCGCCCATTCCGCCCCTGAATCCCTAACAGTCTTCGACCAAGTCACCGAGACATCGCGACTCTCCTTCTTGATGGAAACCGGTGATCCTTGGGCCCCGGCCCTTCAAAACCTGTCCCAGGTGACATCCAAAAACGAACTGCCATTCAACAGTCCGGTCGAGATAGACGTTGAATCGACAAAGTACCGAGTAGTCGCCAGTTCCCTAGACAGCCTCCCGTGGGAAATGTGGGTTGTGAATCACGGCTCTACCGAGTCAGGGCCCGTCACCTTCATCCTCCGCAATCTGGTTTGGATTCTTATGGCCTTCATCCTTGTTTTGAGCGGATCCTTCCTGATGAGAAGAGAGCTTTTTCGGCCCATACGTCTTCTCCGGGATCAGGGACTCGCCCTAAAACGTGACAGGACTCTCCCTGCGGCCGTTTGTAGCATTTTCACGGAAATCGACACCATGGTGGTCGCAGTAGAAGAAGCCCATCACTTGGTGGAGAATCGGATTCAGAACAACGGCCGGCTCCTGGCGGAGGAAACACGAATCCGACGCCAAGCAGAACTGAGGTCTGCTGAAATCTCTGAAGCCAAGACCGACTTCATCGCTGGGTTCGAACGCGAGGCGCGCAGTCGACTCGATTCAATCGTAGAAAACGCGGATCTCCTGGCATCTGGTTCTTCTCTGATGTCGCTCGAAGAAATCAGCCTTTCTGCATTGACGATCGCCGACGCTGGACGAAACCTCCGAGAACTCGTGGATCGGGTCCTCGGAATATCCGAGATCGAATCCGGATCATTCCGTTTAGAGGAAGATCCAGTGTCGGTGTCAGACCTAATCGAATTCATCACTCAGTCTCTTGAGAACGAGGCAGATTCATTGGGCCTCAGACTCGAGCTAGTCGACCGAACCGACGCCAAATTCACCGCTGATTCCGGACTGCTCAAGCAGGGCGTTCTCAACCTCGTATCCAACGCTCTGAATTTCACTCCAGAGGGAGGGACGGTGAGATTCGTCGCGAACCGAACCGAAGACGGTGGGACCAGAATCCGAATCACCGATACGGGTATCGGGATGTCTCCCGCCGAAATCACCGTTGCTCTCTCAATGTTCGGCCGCGTCCACCAGAAAGCCGGAACCCGCCGGGGAATTGGTCTAGGCCTCTATGCCACCGAGAAGATCGTCGAAGCCCATGGAGGGACATTGACCCTTGAAAGTCAGAAGGGTGTTGGGACATCAGCAACAATAGAGATCCCACCCTGGCGGACCATCGAGACACCCCTGACGGTGAACCGCTCCTCGGACGAAGAAGAGAGCCTCAGGTAGGCAATCCACCGAATCACTCCTCCGCCCACGCCTCAGATCGCCCCACCTCAGAGATCAAGTTCATCCGACCACTTCGATCTCACTCAAATCGAGAGCCAGATCGGTCTCCGAGACAGTCGGAACCTCCAGCATGAATTCGGTCCAGCTGTCACGTCTTCGATAGGTAACTTCCCCACCGAGGAGGCGGGCAAGACGACGAGAAACACTCAGGCCTATTCCAACCGAACCCGGAGCTGCAGTCGAAGTGTTGCGTTGTCCGTAAGGCTCGAAAATCCTCCCCACCGATTCGGCGTCTACCCCATCACCATTGTCAGCGACCACAACCTGAGCCGTCGATCCCAGTACCCGAGCACTGATCCTCACCTCCTCACCGCCGTATCGAATAGCGTTTGTGATGAGGTTTCTCAGAATCTGTCGGAGTCTGAGAGGATCGCTCTCCAACGCCACCGAGCCTTCCCCCAGCTCCGGTCCAATGATCCGTTGTCCGGGAGCAGGATGAAGCTGATCAAGGAGAAGGCGGACGAGATCAGTGAGATCGACCTCGGTGCGTTTAATGACCAGGGTTCCAGTATCGGCACGAGCTGCGACCAGAAGATCTTCGATGATGTAGCCCAACTCCTTACTCTGTTCAGAAATGATCGATAGGAACTCAGGCAGCTCCGATGGGTCGAGGTTCTCACTCCCCGTGTTCAACACTTCGGCCAAACCCAAGATCCCTGTCAAAGGTGTTCTGAGTTCGTGCGACACAGCGGCAATGAACTCATCCTTGGATCGAATCAAGGCCTCAAGGCGATCCTTCAGACTCTTCAATTCAGCCAGAGAGTCCTCCAGCCGTCCGTTCTCAAGCGAGACCACCAACCGTTCGGCAACCGTGTGTAGGAGACGGAGATCTCGTTGAGTGAACGACGCCACAGAACTCATCGGTTCTGAAATGACCACAAGACCGAGCATGCATCCGGACCCGAGGAGCGGAGTAACCATCGCACACCGAGGCGCCGACCACCCCGGCAGAGCAATATCAGTCGGCCTCAGGCCTCGCAGAATCAAAGAACCCTGAATCCTCCACAGAGACGGCCACATCCCAGAATCGGGCGCAACCATGGGAACCATGCTCTCATTCAATCCTCCAGCTGAAACCGAAGTCCGATGAACCAAACCGTTATCTAGACCCGACCCCAAGAGGACGTGAACCGCTTCAACCTCGAACATCTCTCTCAACCCGTTTGCAGTGACCAACACAGCGTCATCGATCAGACGAGAGCCGTGAAGACCAAGTGTCAGATTGTGAAGAACAGTGATTCGAGCTCTTTCGTCTCTCTGTGAGGAATAAGCCCGATACCCGATGGCCATGACGATGATGGGGATCAAGGCCAACCACACCGAAGAGACCCGCAGGTAGGCCAGAGTAACGGTTAAGAACCCCAGACTCGCTCCCAGAGACACGACCAAAGAGCCAATGCTCAACACTCCGATCTGGTCCCTCCGCGAGACCGAACCGCCCGAAAGCGTGATCGCCATTGAGATCAGACTCTGAGCGAAAACCAATGCAGCGATCGAGCCAAGGACCGCCCCTGCCGCGCCGCGAGAGCCCAGAGGATCACTGTCGCCAAGAACAGCTCGGAACACTCCGATTGACACGATGTATTGGCTGAAAAACGCCACCAGGTTGAACCACAGTTTGAGGCCTCTGACTCCCCGAGCGACAAGAGCCAGGAAAGATCCCACCATGTGAGCGGATATCAACACCAGAGGTTCGAGGAGGAAAAGGCCGACTACTTGAGGTATATCGGCCAACGAAAGACTGTGAGCATCACGTCGGAAGCGAAAATGAACGAGGAACGAATCGGATAACCCAAACAGAAGAACGAAAAGCCAAGTCGGCGCCGACGGCTCTGCCAAGACGGGGCCAAGACCTCTAAGCGCTGGGACAGCCGACAGGAACAGAAACCCCACGACCAAAGCCAGCACGATCACCTCGCTGCGACCGCGAGAAGACGGCGGGATAGACTTCTGCTTCCCCTGGGGTCTTTTCATCTCCCGAACGGTATCGACGATCAAGGACCAACATGGAAGAATGGTTTAGGGTTTCACCCAATGGTCTAGTCCGCTGGTCAGATTCGATTCGAGACCAGACTGGGTTTCTCTGTTGCCCCCGACACGGTGTTGAATGGTGCCCATGAGAAGGCTCTTGTGGACCATCCCGTTCGCTGTCACCGCGTGTATCCAAGCCCCGGTCCTGACCACAACCGTACCGGACGATCCGGACGCATTCTCTTGTCCCCAAGAACTTGAAATCTTCTGCGAAGCCTCCGAACTGATTCGCACCAGCTACATCGACGACATTTCCTCCGAGGAGATCGCTCTGGCAGCCTTGGAGGGAGTCGAGGAACTCGCACCCAACGGGGACAGGACAACCCAACTCGTTTGCGCCGATGATCTCCTCAAGCCCATCTGTGCCGTCTTGGACGAACGGAACACCGAAATTGATGACGGCCTGGCAGCGGCGATGGAAGGAGTGTCTGAGAATCTCTTGGACCCTTACTCCCTCTATCTCGATCCGCTACTCGTCGAGATCGTGAATGAGGAAACAAGCGGAGAGTTCGAGGGGATCGGAGCAACTGTGACCTCGACCGACGTAACGGCCGAGGACAGCGAGA